>VGMK01000093.1 GCA_016866375.1 Bacteroidota bacterium | reverse complement strand
AGAATTTTTCGTTGTGCGTATATTCAGCATCCAATTTAACATTGTGAAGGAAACGATATTTTAATATTCCTTTTGATCCATCGAGTGATGTTGAATTATAGGTAAAATCTCTATCCATTGAATCCTTCGCATATAAATAATCTGGTGTTAAAGTCTTTGGAACAATGTAGTTGTATCCCAATAAAAAAGTAAGAGAAGATTTCTTTGAAAACTGAGCTTTCCCCTCGAGTGAAGCGTCTATTCCAGTTACGCGGGACTGACCCGTGTTAAGGAACATAAATCCTGCACTTTGTCCAAGCGTTTGTGGGTCACCCGTGATTGGTCTCCATATTCCAAACATGTATTCAATTGTATTTTGGTATTCTTGCCAGAATGCCGCAATATCTATGTATCCCATGACGCCCCCAAGTTTCAGGCCTTGTTTAATTCCTATTTCAGCATTCCACGAACTTTCCGGTTTTAAATTTGGATTTGGGAAAACCCCAAAATTGCCCACGCCTGTTTTTATAAATCGCTCAGTGATTGTTGGAAAGCGATAACCCTGTCCGTAAGATCCACGCAAGTATGTTTCTTGGTATAATTTAAGGCTTGTTCCTGCTCGAAAAATTGGTTTCAATGCCGTAACAGTGTCGTTCAATTGAAAATACTCTAGGCGTCCTCCTGCTGACAAATTCAAGGATTTATTTAACTTGCTCTCCATCTGGGCATATGCCGACACATTCAATAATTGATTATTTGGTGAACCAGAACCTACATATATATTTGCAAAAGAATTCGTGAAAGTCGATGTCAGTCCCCCCACGAAATCTAAATTTTTCAGTTCAGGGTAACTTCGTTGAAACATGTAATCGCCATAATAGGTGGTTGATCTATTGGATTGATTGGCACTCATTTGATTGTCAACATGTAATATGCGTGTTCTAAAATAATGCTTCCCATCAGTCTGAGTAAGAAGTTGAATGAACGGATCTACATTGAAGATCACTTGATCTTGCATAAAAACTGCACCCGGATAAGCTCGGTAGAGACCTGTTGAATCATTCAACCATGCCATAGGCATATTGGTATGCATTAACATGAAATTTCCATTGACGCCATAATTCAACCCACTTATTTTTTTCGAGCGATAGCGTAAGTTAAAATTTATCCTTCCTCTCTTTGATACCATTTCTTTCTCTGTAAAATTGGAAATCGTATCCGGAAACACAGTGGCAACAATCGAATCCGTTATAGGAGGACCAATGTACCCGTGATCCATGTTAAGGTTACCACCAATAACTACATCTAAATTTCCATAGGCCTTCGAATGCAAAAAATTGAGACCATGAATTCCGGGATAATTTTGCCACCATTTAGCACCGTCAATTGAAGGAGGCGAATATGCACCCGTGTAAGCGACGATTTTTGTTAATGGTTTGGAGGTTGGATAAGCCGTCCGAATATGAACGGAGCCACTTAATGCAGAACTGCCGGATAAAACCGACGCGGCACCCTTGATTACCTCCACTTGCGAAATATTTTCTACAGGAATAAATCCCCACTCCGGTCGACCAGCATCGCCAGATAGCATGGGCATGTCATCGACAATAACTGCTACTTTTGAACCGACACCAAAGGTGAACCCACTGCCGCCTCTAATTTGAGGTTCTCCATCTAAAATATTCAGCCCTGGAGTTTGATCTAATGCCGTCTCTATGCTTCTTGTGTTTTTATTTTCGATGAGTTCCGGGCGAAGGACCAACATTGTAACGGTCTGTTCCTCCAACGGTTTATCAAATTTCCCTACACGCAAATCTACTTGCTTTAGGTCTTTCACAAAGCTTTTAAGCGTAACATCCAATTTCTGGGTTTGATCAGCAAGGACATTTATAGAAAAAGTATCCGTTTGCATTCCGGTGAACCTTACAATCAAACGACAGGGTCCCATAGGAACAGATAGTTTATAGAAACCATTCGCATCTGTATTCGCACCAATTGTCACATCTTTTCGATATATAACTGAAGCACCAGGTAAAGCCTCTCCTTTTTCATTCAGGATTATACCTTCAATTGTTCCATTTTGACCAGTCACACAAAATGAAAAACCAAACAAAAAAAAGAGAGCGACTGTAGTTTGTCTCATTTCATTTTAGGGAACCAAAATTTTAGTAGAGGACTTTGATGATTGAATTACATAAAGACCTGACATCAACTTTAATCCATTTAATTGATCAGCAGTGCCAGCTCTAAAAACTTTTCCGCACAGAGAAATGACCCTAAAGTAATCCTCCTCCCCGCTTATGTTTAATCCCTCATTTTCTGAATAGGAAGTAAAAAAATCTGAACTCACAATTGATTCCGAAGGCAATTCCGCAGAACTATTGTAAATCAATTCAATATCATCAAGGAGAACCTCATCGTTATTTGTACCTCCACCCGGGATTTTATTGGTAGCAAAGGTAATTAACAAAAACGCAGGCGACACGTTTGTACTTGGAATGTAGTTAAAAGGAACTGAGATTCTTACCCAAGATCCATTGGTTTTTGCATAATTGCGCTCAGCGATTGCAAGAACGTATGGCAGGGAATTGGCATCAATGGGGTCTCTAACATCGTAAGAATCGTGCAATATTGCATGAACTCGAGCGGAATCAGTTGAACCAGCTGCAGTAAATTTAGCCCAAAATACCAATGAATCTGGACTGAAGGCAAGTGCCTCCGAAAAATTGGGATTTGCAGTTAAAGAAATATTGTAATTATTTGGATCAGTGACGGTGGTGCTTCCCATATTTACCCTTCCGAGCGTCATTAAACCGTTGGCAATTACTCCGAGCGTTGATTTCGCCCAAATTCTTGCACAATATTGACCGGATGCACCAGTTCTTACCAATGTTGATCTCTGTATTTGTTGTGAGGCAAAAGCCGTCAACGGACCCTGGGCTGTTCTGAAGCTATTCCAGTTATCGGGTTCTTCGGTTGCCTGACCGACATTTTCCCAAAGTTCCATGTCACTGTTTCCAAGCTGTTGCGCCACTGACGAAAAGAGGACAAAGAAAACAACAGTGGAAGCGTAAATTTTTCTCATATTTTATTTTTTAGTAAAACAAATATAAAGATTAAGACCTTCCAATCAGTTGGAAACTTTTCAACATTCGAATCTGTTTATGTAACTTTGAGTATTCTAACTGTAAGATAAATTCTATGAGTCAATTACCCGTAATGGAATATTTTCATACGATTCAAGGTGAGGGTTTTCATACTGGAAGGAGTGCTTTTTTTATACGACTAGGAGGTTGTGATGTAGGTTGTGTTTGGTGCGATGTTAAAGAAAGTTGGAATGCATCCATATATCCAAAAATATCCTCGGAAGAACTTGCTAAAATCGCTAAGAATTCAATGGCGGAATTTGCAGTCATCACAGGCGGAGAACCGGCTATGTACGATCTGACAAGTTTAGCTGATAATTTGCGTGCCAAAAACATATACTCGGCAATTGAAACTTCAGGATGTTATCCCCTACTTGGGGAAATTGATTGGTATTGTTTTTCACCAAAAAAATTCAAATCTCCGTGCAAAGAAGCGTATGAAAAAGCAAATGAATTAAAGGTAATCGTCAATCACAGAAGCGATTTAGAATGGGCGGAAAATCAAGCAGAAAAAGTATTGCCAAGTTGCATGCTCTACCTCCAACCGGAGTGGAGCCATATAGAAAGAAACACCGAATGGATTATATCTTACATCAAAAGTAACCCTAAATGGAAAATATCGTTACAAACGCACAAGTACATGAATATTCCTTGATGACAAAACTTCATAAGTATTTTTTATCTATTTTGTTATTTGCTCTATGTTCTACGGCACTCGGTCAGTTTACATTCAGTACAAAAAGTAAAAAAGCCATAAAACTTTATAAAAAAGCGCAACAAGCACCGAATACACTCGATTTAAATACCAATCAACCTGACTACAACAGTGGCCTGAAGTATTTAGTTAAAGCACTTGCAAAAGATCCTAATTTTGTTGAAGCTCATTTACTAAAGGCACGATATCACGAAGCACAAAGAAATTACAAGGATGCTATTGAGCATTACAATCGAGCAGTTTTTATTAATCCGAGCCATAGCTTAATTAATGCAACCCATTTTGATCTCGCCTCTCTTCAAATTGCTATTGGAGATTACGACAACGCGCTAAAAAATATTGAGATTTTCATGAGGAATCCAGAGGCACCTAAAGAATGGTTAGGCTCAGCTAGCAAAATACAAGCTTGTGCGAAATTTGCACAACATGCTATTCAACACCCAAAACCCTTCAACCCCATCAATATGGGTTCACAAATCAACAGTGTTTTTGCCGAATATTTTCCCACTCTAACCATTGATGGTAGAACCATTTTATTTACGCGCTTACTTCCTGTTGTGCACGGTAAAAAACTCGATAGGTCCGACGAACAAGAGGATTTTTTCTTTTCCATTTTCATAGATGAGGTTTGGTCAAAAGCTCAGGCTCTTCCTCGGAATATCAATACTGAGAATAATGAAGGTGCACCGAGTATCGCTCCAGATGGTAAAGGATTAATCTTTGTTGCATGTTCCGATGCCTCCGGCCAATATTATGGTCAAAATAGAACAGGAAAAGGAAGTTGCGACTTGTTTTACACAAAGAAAATTGGTTCTAGATGGATAGACCCCATTAACCTCCCGGGAAAAATAAATTCTTCAAACTGGGAGACACAGCCCTCACTCTCTGCGGATGGAAAAACACTTTACTTCATACGAGGAGTTCGTGGTAAAGATGGACGACGAAATGCCGACATCTATGTTTCCAATGTGCAAAACGATGGTACTTGGGGGGAAGCACATCCCTTGCCAAGCTACATTAATACTCCACTGGCTGAAGAATCTGTTCATATTCATCCCGATGGGAAGACCCTCTATTTTGCCTCCCGAGGTCACATTGGAATGGGCGGGTCCGACCTGTATGTTACGCGACTTGGTGAAGATGGCAATTGGTCAAAACCCGAAAATCTCGGATACCCCATTAACACGCTACACGACGAAAACTCTCTGATGGTCGCTCCTAACGGAGAAATTGCCTACTTTGCCTCAGACAGAAGCGGCGGATATGGAAATCTCGACCTCTATTATTTTGAATTACCTCCTGAATTTCAGCCGATAAAAACCTACTATTTTGACGGTTATGTATTCGATGAAAAAAGTACTAATCCAATTCCAGGTCACTTTGAATTACGCGATTTAACAACAGGAAAAACTGTGATTATTTCCGATGCCGATGCTGTCGACGGTACCTTTTCTGTAGCGCTTCCCATCAATAACTCGTATGCTATACATGTTACTCATCCGGGATATTTTCCTTATTCTTTACATTTTGATATGAAATTAACGGAAGATCAAAAATCTTATCACCTCAATATCCCGCTAAATCCTATTACCAGTAAAACAGAAAATGTATTATCGAATGTCTTTTTCGACTATAATAAATCCATCCTAAGAGAGGAATCAAAAGTTGAGCTGAATGAATTCGCATATTATTTAATTCAAAACCGAGAACTTAAAATTGAACTGGGTGGACATACAGATTCAAGAGGAAATGCCGCCGAAAACATTAAACTCTCTACGGATAGAGCGAAATCCGTTCGTGACTATTTAATCAACAAAGGCGTTCAACCAGATAGGTTAAGCTTCAGAGGATATGGCTCTTCTCAACTTATTTATTCCGATGATGCCATTGAAAAAATGAAAAGCGAAAAGGAAAAAGATAAAGCGCATCAGGCGAATCGTCGAACCTGCTACAAAGTAATTGATTGATGAAATTCTTAAAACTCATACGCATAACAAATTTAATGGTCATTATTCTTACTATGGTGGGAGTAGCTGATTACTTATTGAAAATGCACAGCCATCAAAAAGTGAATTTCAATTTTACGCATTATGTGCTACTCATTCTGTCAACGGTACTCATCGCAGCAGCCGGAAATATGATAAACGATTATTTTGATATCAAAGCAGACCGTGTCAATAAACCCAATCGCTTGATTGTTTCGAAATACATTAAAAAACGTTGGGTTATCATTTTACATTGGACTTTCAACTTAGTGGCATTCATAATTGGTGTCTTTCTTTCATACCATTACAATTCCCTTGTATTTGCATTTGTACACTTATTATCAATAAATATGTTGTGGTTTTACAGCACATATTTCAAAAAGAAAATGTTGTTGGGAAATGGTATGATTGGCTTACTTACAGCTTTTGTACCTTTGCTTTCCCTTTGTTTTTTTTCAGTATTAAATGCCCCGGGCGTGCCAAACTCAGCTGACCCAGAGGTAGCCTTAACAGGTGTAATAAATCATAATTTTATCTTTCTGTTAGCGGTATGTGCAGGTATTCAAAACTTCGGACGTGAAATTGTGAAAGATGCGGAGGATATTGAAGGAGATAAATTGATTCAAGTAAAATCACTTGCCATAAAATTAGGAGTTAGAACCTCCGTTCTCATTGCATTGGGCTTTATTCAATTAACAACAGTTTTTGGTTTTTTATTTTTTTATACAACTAATGATCCCTTGAACGGAAGCGAAATATTTTTTTTCATTTCTAGTGGGACTGTAAACGGATTACTTTTACTTGCGTACCTTTTCAACCAAAAGATCAAAATCAGCCACGTTCAGTTGACTTTAAAACTGTCCATGCTGATTGGATTAAGTTCACTATTCAGCACGTATATCTCATGAAAATAATCTTGGGCTCGGCATCGCCAAGGAGACAAAATTTACTTAAAGAATTAGGATATGCGTTTGAAATTCTGGTCTCAGACTTGGAAGAAATCGTGGACCACTCGCTGCCCATTGAGGACGTAGCGGTAGATCTTGCCACAAAAAAAGCTTTATACCTTCTTCCAAAAGCTGCAAAAGAAACCATTCTTATTTGTGCAGATACTGTTGTAATATACGAAAATACGATCTTGGGAAAACCAGCAAATAAAGAACAAGCTTTGGAATACTTATCTATACTTTCTGGAAATGAACACCGCGTTATTACAGGAGTAGCATTAATGAATACAGAAAAGTCCGTTCAATTTAGCGAGACAACATATGTAAGATTCAAAACCCTTTCTGATGAAGAGATTTTTTATTATATAGAAAATTATCATCCCTACGATAAAGCAGGCGCATACGGAATACAAGACTGGATTGGTCTAGTTGGTGTGGAAAGTATCCAAGGATCCTACACCAATGTATTGGGACTCCCAACTCAACATTTAATAGAAAAACTACGTTCCTTTAATTCTTGACCAATCGCTTTAACAACGAACTGTTCGGAGAAGTTAACAGCACCATATAAACTCCGGGTGATAAATGATTAATGTTAATATTCAACACTGATTTTCCATCAATATCCGATGTATTTAGGGTTTTACCATTCATATCTTTGATGGTTAATTTTCCAAAGGGGAAAGGCTCAGAAATCAATACCGTAGTTATATCAGAGGCAGGGTTTGGAATTAATTCAAAATTAGCCATTGAACCCTCATAAATACCCAAAATTCCGTCAACACCATCGCAATTTTCATCAATTCCATTATCCAAAATATCTGTCGCGTTTGGATTTATCTGCCCATTGCTGTCATCGCAATCTTCGTTGTTCGTGCTAAAACCAAGTCCA
>VGMK01000092.1 GCA_016866375.1 Bacteroidota bacterium | reverse complement strand
CCAAATTTCTTTTCTATGTCTGCCTTCAATTCTTTGATTGTAAGAACCTTGTTTTTTCCAATGTTTGCCTGTAATTCCTCTTTTTTTGGTTGAATAAATTCCACTTTTTTAGCAAAGTAAATAATACCACCGTCTTCAGTTGCTACTCCTAAAATGGTACCTGGTAAACCACAAAATCCTTCAGGGCCAACAGATGGAACTAAACTTGTCGAATACCATGCATAGATGCGTGTACTGTCATTTTTCTGGTATATTGCTTTTCTGCAATCGTACCCTGCTATGTTGCGAGTATTTTCAGTAATCTTCCAACTGCGTTGAGGTAAGCTGTCTTCTATATACAAAAATTGACCAAAAAGGGATAAAACGGTTAACTGTTTAATTTCGCTTAGGTTCTGATAATAAGCATTCTTCGATGTCATCCAACTCACCTCACTTGGGTTGTTGTCTTGCAAAGGGATGAATGCTGAGGCTGTGTCATTAAAATAGAAAGTGAAGGACTCGTTTCTTATTTTATTGTTTTCGTTGATCATACGTTTCATGCGCTGATCAGTGTATCGTTTTTCTAAATTGGTTCTTCGCTCAAAAGTAATTTTACCAAAGACATGATGTTGGGAAGCAACCTGAAAACAACTCACTAAGAATATAAAAATTACAAATACTTTCATCAACTTTTTACTTTTTAATACCATCCTTTCCATTCCTCTTCCTTCGTTTTATTGCGGTTAAATTTATATGTCAAACGCAATAGGAAATACCTGGAAATTATTTTTGTAAAATTATCCGTTACGATATTTCCATTGATTTGCCGTTGAAGATTTAAATTTTGATTCAATAAATCGTTTCCAGATAAAGTAATAATTAAATTTTCTGTTTTTAAGAATGATCTACTTAATTCCGTATTCACTACGAAAATATTTCTGTTAAAACCGGCCGTCCGTTGTGAGTTAATTACATACTTAGCATCTGCTTTAATCTTAAAATTTGCCGGCAACTGCCATTCAAAATCTACTTTATAGGTTTGCGTTACGAAAGGAGTATTAGATGCTGAAGCTAGTGAACTAACAGGACTGGTGTAACTGTAATCTCCCCCTACGCTTATTTGCAACGAATCCAGTTTTAATTCGAATTCAGTACCTCCTGATATACTGCGGTTCTGCGTAATGTTTTCTTGATCGTTAATAATGTTCGTGTAACGCATGTAAGAAGCATTTACATTTGGGTTGATTTCAAATTTTCTGTTGAACAATGGTAATCCAAAACCGGCAAATAAGTTAGAAAATATATTTCCGTCCACATTTTCAGTTCTCGAAATGGTTCGTCCATAAGAATCAAAACTAGTAGAATTGGCAAAAGCATTATTTGTAAGCGAAGCATTAAAACCACTCCAAATGTAGCGACCTGTTAAGGCCGACCATGTATTGAAATTCATTCTCACATTATGAACATAATTTGGTTTTAAATCAGGATTTCCTTCTTGTATGCGATTAGGATTAGAATTATCCTGAACAGGTTGCAAATCGTTTACACTCGGTTGTTGCGAATTAGTAGTGTAAAAGAACCCAAACCGCTTGCTTATACTTGGTTTAAATTGATAACTGAACTGTGGTAAATAATTACTGATGTTTTGAGGTGTTACACTATCTGTTATAAGATTTCGATTGGTAATGTCGATGTTCCTGAAGCCAATACCTCCAATGAGGGTGTGTTTCCTGTCTTCATATATACCTAAAATTGTTCCGCGATTTTGTTGACGAATGTTGTCAAAATTATTCGAGAAAAGAGTATTTTCGGAGGTATACAACCCCGAATTTACATCCAAATCGTACGTTCTTTTGTCTTGTAACTGATCGCCAAACTCATATAAATATTCGACTTGTATTTTAATTCTTTCGGTGATTGGCTCTGTGTAGGTAAGAAGAGTGTAATGATTGGTTGAGCCATTTTCATTGGTTTTATCTTGACGGAAAGTAGTATCTGGACTACCGACTAAATCAAACTGTGCTGCATTCAATAATTGACCAGTGGTCCTATTTTTACTGTAGTTCAATATATACTTTAATTCCAACTCTCGTTTCGGCCGTTTAAACTTTCTTCTAAGCAGAGCTTCTGAATTACTCGTAATTCCTAACGATTCATCCTTGTTTTTAATATCGCTTCTTAACGATCTTATTTGCAAACTGTCTATGAATTCTGAAATACTGGTATTATCAGCAACAGCTTCATCGAAATTAACATTGGGTTTCAACTCAAAAAATGTCAAGGAATCTATATTCATCGAAAAATTCATATTTATGCGATGAGAAGTATTGGTTGACTTATTATTTGAAGAATCTTTTGTAAAAAATGTCGTGTCTGGGAGAAAATACTGAGAGAAGCTTGAACTAGCTACATCCAATCGTGTGTCGTAATAGGCATAATTGAATCCTATTTTTCCTGTTTTTCCTATTTTATCAGTGTAATAAATTCCTGCCTTTACAGTTCTCGGAATCCCACTCGTGTTGTTCGTATTTCCTTGATTCCAGTTTGACATGCCTGAATTATTGCGTTCATTTTCCAATCCGAACTTATTCATGTCTCCCCATTTAAAATTGGACTTAGGTGTATTTGATCCTAGTAAAAAGATAGAAATTTTTTGTTTCCCTTCAAATTTATTTGCCAAAATCTCAGTTTCATAGAAAGGATTGTCTTGAAATAACCCAAAATCTGTCGCTGCCGAAAATTTACCAAAGTATCCTTTTTTGGCATCCTCCTTCAATTTTAAATCTAAAACTTGAATTTTATCCTCCTCCCCGGCTTTGGCGTTTTCTTTCTCTTTCTCGTAAATTTGAACAGATTCAACCCCCTTGGCGCCTAAATTTCGCGTAGCAATTGTTGGGTCAGTTCCGAAAAATTCGTCTCCATCCACCAATACTTGATTTATTTGCTTTCCTTGGGAAGTAATGGTTCCGTTTTCATCAACTTTGATTCCAGGTAACTTTTTTAATAAATCCTCTACAACGGCATTTTCACCAACCTTAAATGAATCCGCCACATAAACGAGTGTATCTCCTTTGAAGTAAATTGGGTTTTTATTAGCATAAACGATTACTTCTTTCAACTGCTTCGACTTTCCGCTCAACGAAATTTTGGGAATGTCTATCTCACTGTTGCTTTTACTACCGAAAATAAAAAAAGTCTTTGTATCGTATTCCGGATGCTCAACGTAGAGAGTGAAGGTGTCCACTTGAAATCCAGTTAAACTAAATTCTCCATTAATATTTGTCCTTGTATGTCTGAGCAGTACAGAGTCTTTGATTCTTACTGCCATAACTCCTGTATTTGGAAGCGGTTTGGTACCGGAAGTATCGAATACAACCCCTTTGACTCTCATTTCCTGTGCTTGTAACTTAAATGTAAGCGTGACAAAAATGACAAGTGATAAGAATTTTTTCATGATTTTTTATATTCTCAATAACGCTTATTAATGAATTTTGTTTCCGTATTACCGAATTTTTACTTCTAATAAACGTTGGTATTCAATATTATCTGCTTTTGTAATGGTAAAGGAAACATTTAATCTTTTGCCCATAAAAATATCAGGATGTCTGAGAAGTTTCGTAATATCTCCTTTTGAATTTTTATCTATTTTGAGGGTCGAATTGTATTCATCAGTCCCCACTACTAGGAATTTACTCCCATTAAAATCACTGAAACCACGGAACAATACCTGAAAAGGGCCTTCTTGATTGACCAACTGAATGACGCGATTTTTATCTTTCATCTTTTTATCAATCGCTGAGAATGAAATAAACTCTAGGGAATCAAATTCCATATGACTTTTTCCGCAAGAATATACCACTTGCTCGGCCGAATCTAAATAAGATTTAGTTATTGAAAATTCGAATGCATCATCCTTAATTTTAGATTCCTCTGAAATCCAATAAAACAAACCTCCTCGTCTAAAATAGTAGGAACACAACTCAGATGAACCGTCTTTTCTCAAATCTTCTACAATTACTTTTTTAATTGATTTTTCTGAATCAAAAAAGACTAATGCACTCGTATGAGCATCGTCATTACTCAGATAGTGTAAAGTTGGACCGTTCGTTAATTCTTTTGAGCTATCGATTTCCTTGATGAACCCTAAAAACACTTCCTCTTGCAGGAAACTCGCTTCAACAGTTTTCAATGGCGATTTCGGAGGGTCTGATTCTTTACTATTTTCTTGATCTTTACACGATTGAAAAATCACAAACAAGAAAGTAATCGCAGAACAAAACTTAAAAAAGTATTTTAACCTTAACATGGCTCGCAAAGATAAAACTTTATATGGCAATACTCGTTTTATAAAATCAAATGAGTTGAAAGCTTAGAGTTTTTAAAATACTTGAACTGTTTATCGTAATTTTGATACATGCCCGAAATTATAGGAATAGACTTTGGACTAAAAAGAACAGGAATAGCAATGTCTGATGTAAATCAAATTATTGCTTCACCTCTCATAACAATAGCTTCAAGCAATCTAATGGATTACTTAAGTGTAATCATTCATAAACATGGGATTTCGGAAATCGTTTTGGGATTTCCTTCAAAATTAAATGGCAATGAATCTCACATTACGCCAAATGTATTGTTATTAAAAGAGGAATTAGAAAAGAACTTTACAACTATCAAAGTATTTTTACAAGATGAAAGGTTCACAAGTAAAATAGCATCACATACGATATCAAAAATTGGAACGAACAAACAAAAAAAAAATAAAGGACTAGTCGATCAAGTCAGTGCAAGCATTATTTTACAAGATTTTTTAAATGGAAAAAATTCATAACACATACTTTAACTATTTTTGCAAAACGAATAAGCCTCATGATACTACCAATAGTTGCATACGGTGACCCAGTATTGAAAATGGAAGCGGAAGAAATCGATGACTCTTATCCTAAGTTAAAATCTTTAATTTCTGATATGTTCGAAACCATGTATGAAGCAAAAGGTGTTGGCCTTGCAGCTCCTCAAATCGGAAAGAGCATTAGACTCTTTATTGTGGATGGTGCACCTTTCGCTGATGCAGAAGGAGATGAACCGGACCCAAGGGCCGCAGGAATAGAGACATTCAAAAAAGTATTTATTAACCCAATCATTGAGGAAGAAAGTGGATCAAAATGGTTATTTCAAGAGGGATGTTTAAGCATTCCCAAAATAAGAGAGAATGTTTCGCGGCATGAGAAATTGTGTATATCCTACTATGATGAAAATTGGGATTTTCACGAAGAAAACTTCGACGGTTATGCCGCTCGAATAATTCAGCATGAATATGACCATTTAGAGGGGATTTTATTCACTGATCACTTGAATCCACTCAAGAAAAAATTACTTCAAAAAAAATTACAGAATATTTCTTCTGGCGATATCTCCACCGCCTACAGGATGAAGTTTCCAAATAAAAAATGACATGTTAAAATTATTTTTGTACCTGCTCTTATTCAGCCTTTTTGCCTGCAACAATTCAAAAGAGGAGTCGCCGAATTCGGTAAAGCCGAATTCAACAACTACCCCCCCGATTTCTAAAGATTTAACTCACTTGCTCTCGCGTGTTAAACAATTTGAGGATTCAATTACCAGTGAAATTTCAAAAAATCAAAACAAACCAATTAGGGCAGTCACTTTTTTTGAATTGATCAATCGACTCAAGGAAGTTGTTACGTACTTCCCAAAAGCACCTGAAACAGCCGATTGCCTCTTCAAACTGCATATAAAATTAGGCGAAATGAAAGATTACAGCGAGTCCATTGCATATGGAGATACACTGCTGCTGCGTTTTCCGGAATTTAAAGACCGCGATTTTGTTCTGCAGAGTATTGCAACTACCTATGATATTTACCTCCGACCAAGAAATTCAGAAAAAGTACGTTACTATCTTAACCAACTTTTATTGAGTAAAAACCTGAAAGAAGCAGAAAAAAAAGACTTAAAGGATAGACTCAACTACATTCATCTGGATATTATCGCGTACAGCACGAGGCTTAATAAAAATAATCTAGCGAGGTAGTGTTATTATTCCAATGCTCGAAAAAGGAAATATAAGATTTTTTTACATCCGATTCATCGGTCAAATAAATTAAAGAGTCGCACACACATGTAGCAAGAGTTGCTGCCATAATTAGCCTGTGGTCTCCGTGTACTTTTACTGAGCCCCCATTTATTTTACCAACTCCAAAAATAGAAATAGAATCCACTGTACTTTGATAGGATACACCAAAAACATCTAGCATATCGAGTATAGAAGTAATTCGATCCGATTCTTTATTTTTTAATCTCTTCGTGGAGTAAAAATGAGATGTCCCGGAAATTCCGCATGCAAATATCGCGAGAACAGGAAATAAATCCGGGCAATTCATCAAGTCGAGAGAGAAAGGTTGGAGTTCTTTGGAAGGTTTACAAACGCCAATTTTACAACCATGAACCATAACCTTGGCCCCAGCCTGTTGTATTACATCAAGAATAATTTTATCAGGCTGATAGGAATCTAAATTCAAACCGGACAAACAAATCTCTCCTTTCAAAGCCGCTGCAGCAAACCAAACTGCTGCGCTACTCCAATCACCGCCAATACGATACGAAAAGTTTTCTAGAGATTTCTTTCCCTTGAACATGTAAGTCGCACCAGATTGAGTCACAGAATATCCAAATTTCCGCAGTATATCAACGGTCAGTTGTAAATACGGAAAACTTACCGCACTTTTAATTGTGATTTTTGAAATCTCAGGGAGGTTCGCGAGCGCAATAAAAATACCAGATATACTCTGTGAACTGTCCTCGGCCTGAAGCGTATATTCACCAGCACTCAATTGGCCTGAAATACAAAATTGCTTGTTCTCCAATGAATGAACGTCAATTCCAATCAAGGTCAAATGTTCAACCAATTCCGTGAAATCGCGCCTCAACAAACTCCTCTGCGCTTCCAGTATTACAGTTTCTGCCCAATGCAATGAAATAGTCGCAAGACTCCGAAAGGCGAAACCTGACTCATTCACATTTAAGGTAAGCTGTGATTTTTTTTCAGGAAAAGATAAAAACGAAATACCCTGAGTGTCCATGACGATACCAAAACCAGCAGCTTTTAAAAGCTCTATGACAGATAGGACGTCGGTACTCGGTTCATCCATTAAAATTCTTATTGATTGGCCTTGGAGCGCACCGATTAAAATTGCTCGCTGTGCCTCACTTTTTGAGCAAGGAACCTTAAGTTCACCACTCACCGATTTTATTGGAAATAATTCCATTATTTACGCCCTATTGAATATATGAAGCTTGAATTCGTATAGCCTCTTGATGAATTAGTTTCAGTAGTTGTGAGACCATTTCAGTTGAAAGGCCAAGCTGCTTTGCTTTCTGAACATTACGTTCCCGAAGTTCCATCCATCTTTTTGCTTGATAAATCGTGGTATTATTTTCTGATTTAAGTTGACCAATTTGGTCAGCAATGTGCATCCTTTCCGCCAAAATCTCAAGAACCCTGCTGTCTAAACTATCGATAAGCTTTCTTAAATCCAGAATTTCTTTGGTCAATAAATCTGTGCGGTCGCGAAACCGGATGTTAGACAATATCTGTAATAATTCTGGGCCAGTAACTTGCTGCTCAGCGTCCGTCCAAGCATTTAACGGATCATGGTGAACTTCTAAATGCAGCCCATCAAAATGTAAATCCATGGCAATTTGACTTAACT
>VGMK01000091.1 GCA_016866375.1 Bacteroidota bacterium | reverse complement strand
AATCAATTCACATATCTCCCGGAAAAGCAAATCTGCATGTAAACCATAGAGGGGAGGCAAATTATGATATTTTAAAACCGTCAGATGATAGAGATGATGATTTTTTACTCAAATTAAATGCTATTTCCTTTGAACATTTTGACCTCAATTACCAAAATGACTTAACAGATGAACATATTGAAACAGCATTGGAAACTGTAAATTTCAGAGGAAACTTTTCAGACAGAGAATTTAATTTGTCTACCAAAGGAGACATTAACCTGAAAAAGTTACGAAATGGCGAGGTAACCTTACTTACCAATAAAAATATACAATACGAAGTTAAGCTTAATGTCAATAATGAAAATGAGGCCATTACTTTGGATCCTTCTCTCATTCGTGTGGAAAATTTACCTTTTCAAGTTTCAGCAAAACTGGATAGAGATAGTCTTAATTTTAAGGTAGAATCACAACAGATTTTATTGACAGATATGATCCATGAGTTTTTATCTGATCGGGAAAGAGAGGTAAAAAAAATGCAGGGTGAAGGCACGATAAATTTTGTCTTATCAGGTAATGGAGGGACAAAAAAGGGGGACAAAACCAATATTAAATGCAATTTCGGTATTCAAAATGGGCGTTTGGTTGAACCGTATAAAAAAACTGTATTGTCAGGTATTTCACTTGACGGATTTTACAGTAATATAGGAGAACGCGGAGACGAACTCTTGGCCATTCGTGAATTTCAATGCACTTCAGCAAGTGGCCCTTTCTCTGGAGATTTGAAAATAACACGCTTCAATAATCCAAAAATTGAGGGGAAAGCGAAAGGAAAGATCGATCTTGGTGTTGTTTATGCCATATTTCAGCCGAAAGGAATAGAGGTTATGGATGGGCTACTTGATGTAAACTGCGCTTTTGATTTACAAAATGAGGCAGAGCGTGATGAGATGAAAATTTCTTCTTTACAAGCAGGGGTAAGTTTAAAGAACGGAATACTAAAACTTAACGGCGAAAAAAACACTTTTAAAAAGATACACGCGGGTATTTATTTAAACGGAGATAAACTTCGTTTTCAAAATACTCAATTCACCTATGGCAGCAGTGATATTGAACTAACGGGCGAAGTTATAAATGTCGTAGATTATTTATCGGGTAAACAGCAACTAAAACCTTCACTGAACTTATATTGCAATAATTTAAATATTGACGAATATCTCTCATCCGCAGAGGATACAGATCCTAATGTGCATTTGCTCCCTGAGGATATTTCTGGCACAATCTCGTTGAACTCACAAAAAGTAATTTACCAAAACCACACTTTTGGACAACTTTCGGCAATGCTCAGGATTGACAATAAACAACTATCCATAAACCAATTCCATGCTCAAAATGCAGAGGCAATATGGAGAGGCAAAATTGATATTCATGAAAAAACACCCTCGCAGCTTCAACTGACTGGCAGCATCGCCACCACCCAGGTTGACTTAAAAAACCTTTTTGGAGAGTGGAATAATTTATATCAAGATAATTTAACTACCGAGCATATTGTCCAGGGTAAAGCAGCTATTTTTGCTGACTTTGATATTCCATATGATGCATTGAAGGAAGAGGTGGATTTTGATAAACTGAAAGCAAAATTGCACTTATCGCTGACCAATAACCGTTTTCGTAATATTCCTTTATTCAAAGAAATGACAAATAGCATGAAAAATAATGCTTCAAAGTTACTATTAGGAAAACGCAACATTGATTACTTGGATTCAAAACTCGCAGATTTCACAATTCCAAAGCTCGAAAATACAATTTCAATAAGTAACGGTAATATAATTATTCCTAAAATGACCATTACTACATCAGCCATGGAGGTTGAACTAGCGGGCGTTCACGGTTTCAATGACATAGTTGACTACAGAATCGCTCTCAATGCTAGGGATTTAAGAGACATTGAATACAAATCTGAATTTGGAGAAATAGAATATGATGAAACAGGTGCTCGATTGTTTGTGCATATTTCTGGTCACCTCGACAATTTAAATTTTTCGTGGGATAAAGGCGCACATAAAGAACAACTCAAAGAAAAATTTAAAGAAGAAAAAGAGGAAATCAAAGCTATGCTGAAGAGTGAATTCGGACTTTTTAAAAAAGACTCAACAGTTAAAAAATATGAACCCACACAGCCAGAAAAAGAGCAAATCAGAATAAATTTTAATCAAAAATCTCAGACAGAGGTACCCAAACGAGAAAATAAGCAACAAAAAGAGAAAAAGGAAGGTATTCTCAAGAAAACATTGAAAAATTGGAAGGAACAAGAGGAGGAAGAACAAGAATCTCCGACCTTTAAAATTGGGGGTTAACCACCTAACTTGTTTAAAATTTCTGTGGTAGAAAAACCTTCTTTCAAGGGTATTGTCTGTACTGCTCCTCCATTTTTTTTTACGACATCAGAACCCACAATGTAGAGCGGATTATTTTTATTGTCCTGACGTTCATCGTAGTCTCCTCCCTTTACTAAAACATCTGGCAACAATTTTTCAATTAAATTGAGTGGTGTTTGCTCTTCAAAAACAATAACGAGATCGACTACTCCCATGCCTGCCAATAAAAAAGCCCGCGATTCTTCATTATTGATAGGTCTTTGGGTTGATTTATTCAAGCCGCGAACTGAGGAATCACTATTTATTCCGATAATAAGGCGACCCCCTAATTGAGCAGCATGCGCCAAATAATGAAGATGTCCATGGTGTAAAATATCAAAACAACCATTTGTGAAAACAATTTTTTCTCCTTTCATTCGCCAGCCCTTGCACAGTAACTGAGCTTTTTCAACATTAACAATTTTATCTAAAATAAAAGATATTCGATCATTCATGGGCCGTATAGTTTTTAGGTAAACAATATAAAGAAATTAAGCCCATCACTAACATTAGGATGGCTTGAGAGCCCCAAATGAGCATACCGAGTGCATTTGCTACTGCAAGAGATTTATCGGGATTCTCGTTTCCTAAATAGTATGATGTAACAAACCCAACCAAAAGCGGATACATTCCGATTCCTCCATTTGTAAAAGATATTCCTAGGGAACCCGCAATGAAAGCAAGCATTATACCTACCAAAGGAATATTTTTTGTTTCTTCGAAGGCAAAATAAGGTAAGATGAACATCACAACATAACAACCCCAAATAAGCATGGAGTGACCAAAATAACACCAAGGATTCTTAATTCTAAATATCGATAATAGACCTTCAATTAATGATTTCGCAAAACTAAACAACCTTATCCTCAGTGATTTAACTAACAAAAAAATACCAATTCCTAGCAAAACTACTCCAAAAATAATTGTCAGCCATAATCCGGAATATGATTCACTTTTTTTCCAAAAAAATTCAGCAAGCATGGCCTCATATAATTTCCAAAAGTCATTATATGCTAGGACATAAGTAATTGATGTAATGAGTGCTAATAGTATAATATCAACAATACGTTCAGTGATAATGGTGCCAAATGATTTTGTGAACGGAATATTATCTGAACGCTGTAGCATCAATGCTCTTGACGCCTCTCCTGCCCGAGGGACTGTGAGGTTTACAATATATCCTATCATCAATGAATGATAACGATTCCAAGCATTGGACTTGAAGCCCATCGGCTCTAAGGTGTATTTCCAACGCTCTGCTCGGGACCAGTAAGAGATTATCCCCAATAAAAGCGAGAGTACAACAAAAGTATAATCTGCTTTCCTTAGCGCTTTGTAGAAGGAGTTCATTGCCTCCTCTGACATCTGGTTGAAGAAATACCATGTGAGGTAAATTCCGAATGCCAATGGCAATCCAACTTTCAAAGACCACCTAACGGAGTTAATCATACCAAGAGATTGCTCGCCTCGTCGGGGAAAACAAGAGATGGCTTGAACTGCTTTGCTTCTTCGAAGTCCATGATCGCATATGCAATAATGATGATAAGGTCTCCAACTGCAACTCTCCTCGCTGCAGGCCCGTTCATACAAATAGTTCCAGTATTCCGTTTTCCTTTAATTACATAAGTTTCGAGTCGCTCACCGTTATTGATATTGACAATTTGTACCTTTTCTCCTTCGATGATATTTGAGGCGTCCATCAACGCTTCATCTATGGTGATCGAGCCAATGTAATTCAGGTCCGCTTGAGTTACGCGTACACGGTGTATTTTCGATTTTAATAATTGGATTTGCATAACGAGTAAGAATGTAAAATTAATTCAAATTAACGGATTACACCAACATGTTGTCAATCAACCGGACATCTTCGCAATATGCAGCAATAAAACATACCACAGATTCTTCCCAAGTGGATGCCGTCATCAAGGTATTTTCATTTACTAACTCCAAATACTCTAGTTTTAAATTTCCTGTGGAAAAAAAATCCTTTGCTACTTTTTTGACACCCTTAATATCTAACGTGTATTTTTTTTCTTTGACAAAATTGAGCGTTTGCCAAATAATTAGTGCGTCCGTCATCCCTCGCAAAGATAAAAGTCTATTCCGGCTACTTAGAGCAAGTCCCTCCTTGCTTCGAAATGTTTCACATGCTACAACTTCAATTGGAAATTGATAGTGTTTCACAAGCATCCTGACAATTGTCAATTGTTGAAAATCCTTTTTACCAAAATATGCTCGGCTTGGTTTTATGAGATGAAATAAATTGTGAAGTACGTGAACAACTCCATCAAAATGTCCAGGTCTAAATTCCCCTTCTAAAGTACGAGAAAGACGACCGATATCAAAGGGTAAATAAGGTATTTTTTCTGAATAGACTTGAGAAACTTCGGGCTGAACGACGAATAAATTAGAAACGTGTGCCATAAGTTTGAGGTCTTCATCGAGGGTTCTTGGATAATTAACCAAGTCCTCTACATTATTGAATTGAGTTGGATTCACGAATATGCTAACCACAACAATATCATTTTCTATGGATGCTCGTTGAATGATGGATAGATGCCCTTCGTGCAATGCTCCCATTGTTGGAACATACCCAACCGTCTGATTTTGGTCTAGTATTTTTCCAATTTTAAGAACAAGTTCATTAATGGATAAAAACTTCATTTGGGAAGATGTCAGGGACAAAGCTAAGCTTTTTATGTATGTTCATTAAAAATTCGTAACTTTGCATTCTAATTTTAAGAATGGAAAAGAAAAGAATTCTGTTTATCACGCAAGAAATTTTTCCTTTTGTTCCCAAAACCGAGCTGTCTAATACCTCAAGAAGGCTACCTCAAGTAATTCAAGAAAGTGGAAAGGAAATCCGTGTTTTTACGCCTAGATTTGGAGTAATCAATGAAAGAAGGCATCAACTCCATGAAGTGATTCGTCTTTCGGGACTAAATATTTGTATCGATGACCAAGATCATCCACTGCTCATAAAAGTTGCTTCAGTTGCAGCTGCAAAAATGCAGGTATACTTCATCGACAATGATGATTATTTTAAAAGAAAATCAACGCTTACAGATGAAAATGGTGTGTTCCACAAAGATAACGATGAGAGATCCATGTTCTTTTGCAGAGGCGTTTTGGAAACAGTGAAGAAATTAGGTTGGCAGCCCGATGTCATTCACTGCCATGGTTGGTTAACAGGTATCATGGGACTTTATATTAAACATTCTTTCAACAAAGATCCGCATTTTAGGGAAACCAAAGTTGTGTACAGCATGTACAACGAACGCTTTGACCAACCCTGGGATTCACGATTTGCCGAGAAATTGATATTTGATGGATTTCCGAAAGAAATCGCAGAGCAATTCAAGGCAACTGACTATATAAACATTGTAAAATCGTTAATTTCATTTTGTGACGGCTTGAATATTGCCTCAGAACAATTAGATACTGATTTACAAAAGGTGTTTAATGAAGCCAGTTGCTTGAAACAAGAATATGTCCCAGAGGAAAATCAGGCAATGCAAATTGGAGGGTTGTTTGATATGGTTATAGCCGGAAATGTATTGGCATAAGGTTTTTTCGATATTATTCAAATGAAAAATAATGTTCTCTTCCTCTTTATTATCCTCTTATTTTTTGCCTCGTGCAAGAAAAAAGAGAGCATTGCGGGAAAAGATATTATTGATGAACAAGAATACCTTAACAGTAAAACCGACACCTTAGACCTAGTTACCTACACGATCGCTGAAGATTCAACGATCACCGATAACCCCCCCAACGCAGTGTTAGGCAGTTACATTGATCCCAAATTTGGAAAATTAGAGGCTTATTTTTACACCCAGTTTAGATTAGCAACACTGAATCCGGATTTCGGTGACATCAACTCCATACAAGTAGATTCATTTGTGCTGGCACTAGAATATGCGGGGTATTATGGGGATTTAAGTGCGCAAACTTTTCAGGTAATGGAAATGGATGAATCGATTTACCTTGATTCGACCTATTATACCTTTACAGATAAAAATACCAAAGGTTCTACACTGATTCCTTTAGGAAAAGAAACTATTCTGCCAAAACCGAACGATAAAACAGTGATAGGTGAAGATACTGTGGATTCACAATTACGGATACCTCTGGATACGAATTTCGCCAGGTATTTGATTGAAGAGGCCGCAAGTGGTAGTGCAAGTTTTTCAAGTAATGAGAATTTTTTAAACTTCTTCAAAGGACTCAAAGTCAAAACGGAAAACCTAGATCAATCTGTAGGTAAAGGTGCCATCTTTTATTTTGATTTGGACGATCCTGCTTCCAAAGCAACGATTTATTTCACGCAAGACGGCGTGGGTAATTCATTTGATTTGTTGATTAATTCGAGTTGTGCTGATTTCAACCACGTAAATATTCAAAATACGAATTACCCTATTCAAGCAGTACTCACAGATTCTACAAAAGGATTGACAGAATTTTACGCACAAGCCTTCAAACATAGAGCTGTGGTTAAAGTCCCGGAGATTGAGAACTTACCCGATAATATTATCGTTCATCGCGCCGATATGACGCTGCCTATTCAATTTCAAACAGGTTACCGTTTCAAACCTGGGGGTTTTTTATCAGTTTCTACAAAGTTAAAATCGAGCGATAATAACCTCACAGCATTACCTAGTTTAGGAGAATATTCAGCCATTCAGAAACATTTTAAAATAGATCTCAAAAATTATGTACAGGCCGTTCACAATGGTGATATTGAAAACACTGGTGTTTACTTATCGCCAAGATTTTTCATAAACTCAGCTGAACGTATTGTTTTTAATGGAAAAAATACAACAAATAAGAAAAAACCTCAACTAATTATTACCTATTCTACATTCTAAATTATGTGCGGAATTGTTGCATATATAGGAAAAAAAGACGCTTTTGCAATCATTTTAAAAGGGCTTAAGCAACTCGAGTATCGCGGATATGACAGTGCTGGAGTCGCATTGCTGCATAAAGGAGCGTTGAATATTTACAAGCGTGCAGGAAAAGTTTCAGTTTTAGAGGAATACGCCCGCCAATGTGATATTCAAGGTCATGCGGGGATTGGCCATACACGTTGGGCAACTCATGGACTTCCTAATGATATAAATGCCCACCCACATTACTCCATGGATGGCTCCATTGCCTTAATTCACAATGGAATTATCGAAAACTACGATATTTTAAAAAAAGAATTGATCAACGAAGGATATACCTTTCGGAGTGAAACAGACACCGAAGTGTTGGTGCATCTTGTCGATCATATTTCTAAAAAAGAAGGGGTTTGGTTTGGAGAAGCGCTGCGTATTGCCTTGAATCACGT
>VGMK01000090.1 GCA_016866375.1 Bacteroidota bacterium | reverse complement strand
AAACTGAGAAATTTTAATGAAAAGTCAATTTAATTACTCAAGACTTCTTAAAATTCTCGGCTACAATCAAATCCTTCGTCCCATGTGTCCAGGAGTAGAAACCTTCTCCCGATTTCACACCTTTTTTACCAGCCGTTACCATATTTACTAATAGTGGACATGGCGCATATTTTGGATTTCCGAAGCCATCGTGTAGTACTTGTAAAATTGCCAAGCAAACGTCCAAACCTATAAAATCAGCTAATTGGAGAGGTCCCATCGGATGAGCCATACCCAATTTCATAACTGTATCGATTTCCTCAACACCTGCAACGCCTTCATAAAGCGTGTAAATCGCTTCATTAATCATCGGCATTAGAATTCTGTTGGCTACAAATCCCGGGTAATCGTTTACTTCAACTGGAACTTTCGCTAATTTTCTAGAAGTTTCCATGATTAATTCAGTAACCTCATCAGAAGTAGAATAACCACGGATGATTTCAACCAATTTCATAACTGGAACCGGATTCATAAAATGCATTCCGATGACTTTATCAGCGCGATTCGTAACAGAAGCAATTTTTGTAATCGAGATGGAAGACGTATTCGTTGCCAAAATCACAGCTGGGTCAGTGACCTCATCCAACTCTTTGAAAATTTTTAGTTTTAAATCAATATTTTCCGTTGCTGCTTCGACCACCAATTGAACTCCTGCAACACCTTCTTTAATCGAAGTAAAAGAGTTTAAATTATTCAATGTCGCCGATTTTTCATCTTCAGTTAAAGCACCTTTCGCAACTTGTCGATCCAAATTCTTCCCAATCGTTGCAATTGCCTTTTCCAGAGCGGGAGCCGACACATCGATCAAATTAACGCAATAACCAGATTGTGCGAATACGTGAGCAATTCCATTTCCCATTGTTCCGGCACCAATTACAGCGACATTTTTCATTTTTTTAGTTTTTTGTTGAGCAAATATAACAACTTGGATTGTATAGAAAGTCTTTCAAATTGGGAATAGTTAACAAATCACCGAGGAAAGCTTCTTTTAAAGCTGTTAAGGAAGTGTCTGATTTTGGGTAAATTTGTTTTAATGACGTATTTTAATGTCAATTTTAGGTCAATTTTTAGCGAAACAAAGAAACCTGTTCAATTCTTGTTTTTTGCTCGGCTTTATTTTTCGTTTTTGATTTTCATTTTTGTTATCTTTTTGCAAATTCGAAATACTATTTCTTCTCCTGAAAAAATTGCGTTGACAATCTCATTGGTTGTACTTCCATTGCTATGGATGGTGCCGTCATCCTATTTATATCTGACAATCAATTGGCTGTTATTACCGATTTTAGCCATTCAATTGACCATTTTTCAAACCAAACGAATTGACCACATCTAACAAAACATACTACCGCAATTTTTTGACGATGTTGTCTGGAAATACATTGAGTCAATTAATTCCCTTTTTGGTTGCGCCAATATTGTCTCGCATTTTCACACCAGAAGAATTTGCTGTTTTAGCCAATTTTATGGCAATCGTTGGGGTTATTGGGATTATTTCAACAGGTAGATTGGAGTTAGCGGTTCCGATTCCAGTAGAACACAAAAAAGCGCAGGAAATAGCTTTTACAGGATTATTCATTACGATTGCTCTTGGCTTATTGAGCATTCTAATACCTATTTTCGCTTATCAAATTGGAGAACTTTACAACGACAAAAATCTTCCTACTTATTTGTGGATGGTTCCTCTCGCAGTAATTAGTTTTGGCTTTTTAGGATTAACCAATAACTGGAATTTGAGGCATGAACGCTTTCATTTAATGGCAATTGGTAAAATTGCTCAATCGGTCGTAAATAATGTTTTAGCGGCAGCTTTGGGTTACATCGGTTGGGGAATCAATGGCTTAATTGTCTCTTGGCTTTTGTCGCAATATGTGAATATTATAATCCTAATAGTTGGTGTAAATAAAAAAGTCAATTACAAAGATTTTAATTTGATTACGATAAAATCAACTTTGAAAGAATACAAGGATTTCCCTTTGATAAATTCGTTGCACGCTTTTTCTGATATTTTCATCACGCAATTTTTATTGTATTGGATCATATCGAAATACTTTGGATACGTGGAATTGGGTCTTTTCGCAATGATGAACAAGTATGTTAAAGCTCCTATCGTATTAATTTCTAGTTCGGTAGCTCAGCTCTTTTATGTCGAGGCAGGAAAAGCAATAAATGCGGGTAAATCATTGTTCCCAATCGTGAAAAAAACGGTTCGAACATCAATTCTCTTCGCGATACCATTTACGATCGTCGTAATTGCATTGGGACCCATTATTTTCAAATGGTATTTAGGAAATAACTGGGAAGAGGCCGGGAAATACGCCAGGTGTATGACTCCAATGTTGTTTATGTATTTTATTTTATCACCAATTTCTGGTCTTCCTATTTTAATGGAAAAGCAGAAAGCGGCTTTCTTGATTAGTCTTAGCGGTTATGCTTTCACACTTTTTACCCTTTTCATTGGCCTTTGGTTTGATTTAAGTTTTTTGAACACACTTTACCTCTATGGATTTGTTTATGCACTTTTCTATTTGACCTTATTGATTTGGTATTATCAACTAATTAAAAAACGAAATGAAAGTATTAATTAGTGGTTTGCCTTTGTTTTCGAAACGACTTGCGGAAGAACTTCAGAAATACGATCCTGAGTCTAAGTATATTTTTTTGGATACGTATAATTCCAAATGCGATCAAATCAAGTTTTTTCTTCAAATTCCCTTTTCAGATGTTGTCATTTCAATGAATGGAGTGACCGATAACAGTGGTAGTTTGAACTTGGTTTTGAAATGGAAAAAAAAGTTGATTCTTCAATGGATGGGGACCGATGCGTCGCTAGCAATGGAGCGATTTAAAAATAAAACGATGGAGCGCAAATACATTGACTACGCATGTAATTTTGTAGATTCCGAATGGTTGATGAAAGAGGTCAAAAGTATTGATCTTAAACCAGAGTATTTGCATTTTAAATCAGTCATAGTCAAACCCAATCCAACAGTTTATAAACGAATTTCGGTAATGAGTTATGTTGCGGAAAATCGACAAGCATTTTATGGAATGGAACGCATCGCCGAATTAGCAAAGGCATTTCCGGAAGTTGATTTTCAATTGTTTGGCTTGACAAAATCAGATTTCCCAATAACTTCTAACGTTCATTTAAACGGCTGGGTAAGTGCTGATGAATTTGAAAATCGCTTAAGAGAAACACCCATTTTTCTTCGCTTAACGGAACATGATGGGTTTTCAGTTTCCGTTATTGAAGCTTTAGGCGCTGGCTGCGAAGTGATGATGTCCTTGCCGTTTGAATTGACTTATTTGGCAAGAAACACTAATGAAGCTATTGAAGGTATGAAGCAATTGATAAATAGGATTGAAAGACGTGGAATGAAGACCAACGAAGAAATGATGGAACTTGTGAAAGATCGTTACAATCCCGAAGCTTTAGCGACAAATTACATTCAAAAAATCAAGGAAATTGTCAAACAATAAACGCATAGCACTCATTACAACGTGGTTTCCGCCTATAGAAAGTGTGGCTACTCATCGCATGTTGGCTTTTGCTGAATTCTTGAGTGAAGATTTTGAAGTGGAAGTTTTTTGCTTGAATCAAAAGGAGAGATCAATTACTTGGAAGGACTCGATTAAAGTTCATTACAGTTCTTCAAATAAACTAGTTGAACGTTTGAAAGACAAACAGTCTGACGGAGCCTTTTTGCATAAATTAAAGGTTGGTACACGAATTATTTTATCCAAAGTCATTCAAAATCCGCTTGCGAAATGGCAAAAGTCGACTTGGAGAAAGTTGGAGGTTAGTCATAAAATCAATTCGTTTGATTGCATCATTAGTTCGTTTAGTCCTCAAGAGGCACATTTGGTTGCAATCGAATTCAAAAAGAAATTTCCAACGGTTCCTTGGATAGCGGATATGCGCGATGAAATGTCTGCTAATCCGTATATCGATGCAACGACAAAACAAACACTTGAGAAAGTTGAAAAACAAGTAAATGACGTTGCCGACGCCCTTACAACTGTCAGCGAACCAATCTTGTGTGATTTTAAACAATTATTGCCAAAAGTTCAATTTTTCAAAGAAATAAGAAATGGGTTCAATCATCAATTTATTAGGAATTTGAATGATAATGAGAAAAATTCAGTTTTCACTTTGGGTTATTTCGGAACTTTTTATGGAAAACGCAAGCCAAACATATTAATTCAAGCGTTGAATGAATTAAAGCAAGAAAATTCTAATTTCGATTTCATCTTCGAAATTTTTGGGGCTCATCGCAATTTCCATATTCCACTGGAACTTCAAAAAAATATTCATTTATCGCCAAACCTTCCCTACTTGAAAGCAATAGAGAAAATGGCAACATTCGATTGCAATGTTCAACTTCATCCGAAAAGTGAACAGAAAGGCATTTTCACTGGGAAATTATTCGATTATATTTCCGTTCAAAAACCAGTATTGGCATTCGTTGATAAAACAGATGTGGCGGCAAAACTCATCGAAGAATTTGAATGCGGCTACGTTGCTGAATTTGACCAACTGCAAGAAAATAAAAAAATCATTTTGAACGCATACGAGGATTGGAAACAAGACAAAATTAAATTTGCCTCCAACGAACAAGTTGCATCTTTGCATCGAAAAGAACAAGTAAAGAAATTGGCTGAACTCATTCATAAACTCACGAAATGAAAATTTTGCAAGTCGGACCGAAATCGGTGCATGTTTCTTCCTTTATTTTCGCTTTGAAAGAAAGAGAAAAGAACATTTACTTGCTTTCGGAAGAAGCGTGTGATTTTGAGGGCGTAATTGAGGAATTTGTAATCTCATTTCGACAACTTAAACCTTGGAAAGTCATTAAAAATTATTTGAAAGTCAAAAGGCTTATTAAAAGTTTAAACCCTGATGTGATTCATATTCATCAAGTCAATCGATTGGCCTTCGTTGTTGCGAAAATTTCAAAATCATTGAAAATTCGGTTAGTTTCAACAGCTTGGGGAAGTGATGTGTTACTGATGCCAAAGAAAAATATCCTCTACAAACTCATCGTTCGGTCAACTTTAAAAAATTCCGATTGCGTTACTGCAGATTCCAAGGATATGATTACAGCGATGAAATCAATTGTGAACGAAGATAAATATGTTCTTATTCAATATGGAATTGACCCGATTGAATCGAAAGAAAAGGAAAAAATTATTTATTCGAACCGTCTGCACAAACCTCTCTATCGGATTGATCAAATCATAATGTATTTTGCTGAATTTTCTAAAATAAACTCTGATTGGAAATTAGTTATTGCAGGAACAGGTAGTGAAACAAGAAAACTTGAAAAATGTGCAAAAGAACTTGAAATCGAATCCAAGGTTGAGTTTGTTGGTTGGCAGCCAAAAGAAGAAAATAGACGATGGTATTCAAAATCAATGATTTACATTTCAATTCCTGCGAGTGATGGAACTTCTGTAAGTTTATTGGAGGCGATGTCGGCTTCATGTATCCCGATTGTTTCTGACTTACCGGTGTCTCAGGAATGGATTCGGCAAAATGAAAATGGTGTGATTGAAATGAAAGGACAAAATCCGATTGAACAGGCATTAAAAATTAATCGAGATCATTGTGTTTCGATAAATTCCCAACTCATTAACGACCGAGCCACACGCAAAGCAAGTATCGACCAGTTTTTAAAAGCATACGTTGGAAAAAGTTAAATTCAATTTGTTTCTTAATAACGAATTTATCTGAATTTCATTTTACATTTCTATCTTTACGCACATTGAAAATCGATTGTGTTAAGAAGAAAGTTTCTTAAAAATTTAACGCTAACATCAGGAGCTCTAGTTCTGAGCAAATTTTCATTTGGACAGAAACGCGACAAATGGGAACAAATGGAAAACGTGCCGTTCAAACAAACTATAATTGGAAGAGTGAATTTGAAAAACTACAAGCGTTTTACCATAATCTAATTGAAAACTTGTAAGTAATGACTTTTTCAATCAAAGACCATATAGCAAAACTCACCCTCGCAGATTTAGGTCTTTCCTGGATTATTTTCTTCTCAATCGTCTATCAAAAACTTGTTCCGATTGGTTTTGGCATAATGCTTCTTTCTTTGGTTTTTAAGAGACAAAAAATTACAAAACCTGACCTTATTTCTTTTTTTAGCAAAGGTCCAGCTATTTGGTTTATTTTATATTATTTTTTACTAGTTATTGGTCTATTATGGACGGAAAATCAATCTTTTGCCATGTCGAAATTAGAGAATAAATTGTCTTTTATTCTAATTCCAATACTCCTGTTTTATACAGTTCGAAAATGGAATAATCTTGACTGGAAGCAACTTTTAGTTTATGCTCTAATCTTTGCCTTGGTGATGTATGAGATACTTGCCTTATGGAGGTACATTAGTCAGACCGAAAATTCCTGGCAATTTGAATTTCTTTCTTCCCGATTTTCTGTTTTTATGCATCGAAGTTACTTTGCCTGTTACCTTGTCATTGGGATAATTTTACTCTTCGAGCGTTTGAAGACAGCATTTTCGGTTTCTACAATTGCTCTCCTTTGTTTTTTTAGTATTGGTGTGTTGCAAACAGAGTCGAAAGCAGGGATTGTGTGTTTGTTTTTGGTATTTATAGTTCAATTTTTTTCTTTTTTGAAATCAAAACAAAAAAAGATTGTTTTGTTATTCACAACATCATTGTTGTTTTTGATTGGCACTTTGTTATTTTCAGATAACCCAATAAAATCAAGGTTTGAGACTATGTTTAGTGCAATTGGAAATATTCAAACAAAAAATAATAAATCCATCGAAAGTAATACGGCTAGAATTTTAATGTGGAATGCATCAATTGATGTTTGGAAAGAAAATCTTGTTTTTGGAACAGGAACAGGCGATTACGATGATGAATTAACGGCTAAAAATCGTGAATATAAAAACCTAGGCGTTGCACAGGAACGATTGAATTCACACAACCAGTTTTTAAATTCCGCTGTTCAACTTGGTTTAGTTGGTTTTTTCGTTCTTCTTATGATTTTCGTATCTAGCTATTTTTTTTCTGAAAAAAAAATGTGGCAAGTATTAATATTAGTTGTGTTTTTAATCAATTTTTTAGTTGAATCATTTTTAGAAACACAATCTGGTATTGTATTATTTTGTGTCATCCTAATTTTATTTTTGTCGAACCAAGAACATACAAAATCTAAAACTATTTCAATTCAATAATGCGTCTGCTGATTCTAACTCAATACTATCCCCCTGAAATTGGAGCTCCTCAAAATAGGTTGCACGAATTAGCTATTCGTTTGAGAGCGCATGGCGTCGAAGTTGAAGTTCTCACTGCCCTTCCAAATTATCCAAAAATGGAGGTTCAGGAGAAGTATAAAAATGGAAAAAATCGCGAAGATATCATTGACTCAATTCCAGTTCATCGTTCGTGGATTTATGTGTCAAAGTCAAAAGGAGTCATTTCTCGCTTGTTGAACTATTTTAGCTTTGTTTGGTCATCCTATTGGCGTGGCAGAAAATTAGGGAATTATGATTTTCTACTAGTGGAGAGTCCGCCGCTGTTTTTAGGGTATTCTGCTATGCGCTTGGCTAAAAAAATGAATGCAAAACTGATTTTCAATGTAAGTGATCTTTGGCCTGAAAGTGCTGAAAAACTAGGTATTGTAACAAATAAACGCTTATTAAAACTTGCATATAACCTTGAGGCAAAATGTTACCGTAGGGCAACCTTGATAACGGGACAAACAGAGGGCATTGTTAACGATATTCAACAAAGGTTTCC
>VGMK01000089.1 GCA_016866375.1 Bacteroidota bacterium | reverse complement strand
AAGGATTCAATGGATAGAGATTTTACCTATAATTCAACATCACTCGATGGATCAAAAGGAATATTAAAATATCGTTTCCTTCACAATGTTAAATTGGATGCTGAATATACGCACAACGAAAAATTCTCCATTGGAGTGAGTGCAAAATACTTTAGTAAGATAGTTAATATGGATAAAATAATTAAAGATTTTGAGGAAACAACAACAGATACCACCTCACAAATTGGAAATTGGCTTCAAGATTTGCGCTATATGGATTACTATAATTCACACCGTTTTGGAAATTGGATTTTTGATGCTCGTTTTTCGTATTCATTCAATGAAACACACAAAATCGCATTGATTGGAAGTAATATTCTCAATAGAAGTTATTCGCTTCGACCCTTAAAAATCGAGGCACCAAGACAAGTTCTGCTTCAATACACCTTTAGATTACCAGTGAGGACTTAGCTTATTTAAGAGTTATTCGTAAAAGATTTTGAGCACTTAATACCGTCATTAGTATATTTCGTTCTCTGTTGTCTCCGAATCGGTAGTATTTGGCAAACGTCCCATTTTCAGAGGAAATTCCAATCCAAACTGAGCCAACAGGTTTTTCCATACTTCCCCCATCTGGGCCAGCTACTCCGGTAGTCGAAATGCAGTAATCTACACCTAATTTTTTTCGCCCAACTTCAGCCATTTCCATTGCAGTTTGCTCACTAACAGCCCCATTTTTTTCAAGGGTTGTCTCATGAACACCAACTAATTTCACCTTCAATTCGTTGCTGTAGGCGATTATACTTCCTAAAAAATATGCCGATGATCCAGGAATACTTGTTAATTGACTCGCAAGTAAGCCAGATGTGCAAGATTCAATTGTTCCAACCGTCTTACTTTTCTCTTTTAATAATTTTCCAAGGATACTTGGTAATGTTTCGTCACCAAATCCAAAAAGATATTCAGGGATTATGAGATTTAATTCTGCTAAGTAACGATCAATCAATAGTGAATCTCTTTGGCCCTTGAACGAGGTTATTCTCAATTTTACAATTCCTGGAGAAGGTAAATATGCCAAACTTAATTTTTGAACTTTAAGAGCTTCTTCCCAATCTTTAATTTTTTCAGCGAGAAAAGATTCGCCCAGTCCTTGAGTTAAAGCGGTTTGGTAATAGATAGAATTGAGCTGAAAACGTTCTTGAAACCTTGGTAACACTTCTTCCTTAATGATTCCTTTCATTTCATAAGGAACCCCCGGTAAACTGATGAAGATGATGCCATTATTCTCAAACCACATACCGGAAGCCGTACCGTAATTGTTTGGCAAAATGATGCAATTTTTTGGAAGTTCAGCTTGCTGATTATTCGTTTCCAACATTGGGCGATTTCTCGCTGCAAAAAATGCTTGTATTTTTTCTAGCGTAGGTTGGTGTATCTCTAACTCAGTATTGAAGTACTCGCACAAGGTATGTTTTGTAATGTCGTCCTTTGTTGGTCCTAATCCACCTGTAATAATTACAGCATGGACACCCTCAGCGACATTTCTGAGGGCACCGGTAATTTCTATTTTATCGTCTGCAATATTTGAACATTTTACCACCTGGGCACCGATTGAACTGAAAGTTTTTCCTAGCCATGATGCATTCGTATTTACAGTTTGGCCAATCAGTAATTCGTCGCCGATACAGATAATTTCTATTCTCATGACTTAATGAATTTAGCGATGGATTCTATATGACCAGTATGTGGAAATTGGTCTACTAAACTGATTTTTTCGAGTAAATATCCGGCATCCACCAGAAGCGAGGTATCTCTTGCTTGGGTCGATGGATTGCAGGAAATATATACGATAGTTTTAGCGCCTAATTCAATGACCTTTTGAAGAGTTTTTGGAGCAATTCCAGCGCGCGGAGGGTCGAGCATTATTCCAGCTATCTTACCCTGGTATTCAGGATGTTCTTTCAAAAATTTACCGACATCCTTGGCATAAAAGTCAAGATTTTCAAGTTTATTACGTTGCGCATTTTCTTTGGCATCCTCAATGGCTTCAGCGATAATATCCACACCGATAACATGTACTTTATTGTCGCGTTTACTCATAAGTTGACCAATGGTTCCTGTCCCGCAAAATAAGTCCATTAGTACATTGTCTTCAGCATATTTAGTTTCAAAGAGGTAATCAATGGCTTTGTCGTATAATTTTTCCGCACATTGAGGATTAGTTTGAAAGAAACTCTCCATGCTGATTTGAAATTCTAGTCCCGACAAACACTCTTTGAGGGTTTTCTCCCCAAATATTTGTTGGTTTTTTCCATTTTCGATCTTTGATCGGTCGGCAACATTGTCGTTAATTGTATGTTGAAGCCCTGCAATTCTGCCTTGAAATGTTGTTTTTAGAAAACTACCGAATGCCCTGACATCAAATTTATCAACCCCCTCAGAAGATGTTACCAAATTCACTAATAATTGTTGAGATGTAAATGACTTTCTTACAATAATATGTCTAAAAAATCCATTTTTCTTCGGAGGGTGCCAAGCCGGTAATCCCGTCGCGCGCAAGTAGTTTCTGATCTCTTTGAGTTTTGTTTCCCACTCTTCATCAAATAATCCGGATGGTAAATCTAAGTTTTCTACTTTCCACCAGGTACCGCGTCGCTTAAAACCTAGGGCGAAAGCGTTGTCGATATCCTGCTCTGTATGGATGCAATGTTGGATGGACGAAAATGAGTACTCCATTTTATTCCGATAGAAATAGTGGGAGGGAGATGAGATAAAGCAATCAAAAAGAGCGTCAATTTGTTTGATACCCGATAAGCGAGAAAACGTTTCAAGTGCAGACTGTTTTTTCACGGTCTCCTGCTTTTCTACAGGCACCCTAATGTATGGACCACCTGAAATTTCCTGAAATTTTGAATCCTTTTCAACGCTTGATCTCCGAATTATGCATAATAATTTTGCCTCTGCGTGTTGTTTCCGAGCCACATCAATCTTAACCTTGACGAGTTGCCCCGGAAAAGCATTCGCAATAAATACGATGTATCTGCCCTTGTCGTTATCAATTTTAGCGATTCCTCTTCCACCGAAGGCATAGTCGCTCACTTCCAAATCTACTATTTCTCCGCGATGAAAATGCATTAAATCATTCCACGTATTACACCTTTATCGGATTTTTCCACGAACGTCAATATCTCCTCGCATATTGTACTTGAGGGCATTGTATTTCTGATACTTTCTATTCCCTTAGAAAGGTTGCTGTTTTGTATGTAAAGGGTTCTGTAAATGTCTTCAATTTCTCGTATATGTTCGTCTGAATATCCACGTCTTCGCAATCCAACGGAGTTTACTCCGGCGAATGTCAAGGGCTCGCGAGCGGCTTTGATGTATGGCGGAACATCTTTTCTAATTAGGCTAGCACCTCCAATAAATGCATGTTTACCGATATGAACAAATTGTTGTGCCGCAACTTTTCCTTCTAAAATTGCCCAATCATCAATCTGAACATGTCCTGAAATACCAGTGTAGCTCGCTAAAATCACATTATTTCCTACTTGGCAATCATGTGCAACATGAACATAAGTCATCAGCAGACAATTATCACCAACCTTCGTTACTAACTTATCCTGTGTAGCACGATGTATAGTCGCGTACTCGCGCACTTTTGTATTATTGCCAATTTCGACTGTTGTTTCTTCTCCATTAAATTTAAGATCCTGAGGAATAACGGCAATCACTGCACCCGGAAAAATCTCACAATCCTCTCCTATTTTTGCGCCAGGATAAATGACAACGTTCGGATGAATTATCGTATTATTCCCAATGACCACATTCTCGTGAATAGTGGCAAATTGGTGGACGGAAACATTATTTCCGAGCGTAGCATTTTTTGAAACGGAAGCAAGTTTGCTTATGCTCATTCCTCCTTATCTTTTAGAATTTGTGCCAGCATTTCAGCCTCCACGACAACTTTTCCATTGACATAACCTCTCCCTACCATTTCAACCAATCCTCTGCGGATTGGAGACATCAAGATCAACTCAAATACAATTGTATCACCCGGCAATACTTTTTGCTTAAAACGCACCTTGTCAATTTTCATAAAATAGGTAGAGTAAAGGTGAGGGTCTTCCACTTTACTTAAAGCAAATATCCCTCCAACTTGAGCCATAGCCTCTACCTGCAATACCCCTGGAAAGACAGGATTTCCGGGAAAATGACCAGTAAATATGGGTTCATTTACCGTGATATTTTTAAGGCCTACGATGGAATTTTCTGTTAATTCAATGACTTTGTCCACCATGAGAAAAGGATACCTATGAGGTAACATTTTTTCAATATCATTGATATTATAAACTGGTTCTTTGGTTAAATTGAAGTATTTCCCTGTATCCTGTTGCTTTTTAATCTGGTCTCTCAATACCTTGGCAAAACTTACATTTCCAAAATGACCGGGCCTTGCTGCCAATATGTGGGCTTTGATAGGTCTACCGATCAAAGCTAAATCTCCAACGATATCCAGTAATTTATGTCGAGCTGGCTCATTCTCGTATAGTAACGAACAGCTATTCAAAACTCCAATTGAGGTGATGGATACATCAAGATGCTCCTTCCCTAATAACTTTGATAATGTCTTTAATTCTTCCGCAGTGCTATCAGTCCTGTCCACCAACACAATAGCATTTTCTAAATCTCCACCTTTTATAAGGTTGTTCTTTGCTAAATATTCAAGTTCCCTTAAAAATACAAATGTTCTGCATCTCGAAATTTCATTATTGAACTCACGAATATTGTACATGCTAGCATGCTGTGTTCCCAGAACGGGCGAATTATAGTCAACCATGACGGTAATTCGATAATTGGCATCAGGGATAGCTAAAAATTCAATTCCTTTCTCCGTATCTTCCCAAGGAATATTTTCTGTGAGTTCAAAATATTCACGCTTTGCATCTTGTTCTTGGATTCCGGAGGATATTATGGCATCAACAAAGGGCTTAGAACTTCCATCCATGATTGGAATTTCGGAACCATTAATTTTGATTAATGCGTTGTCGACTTGACATCCGTATAAGGCGGCTAAAATATGTTCTGTTGTGTGAACGCGTGCACCATTAAATTCTAAAGTCGTTCCCCTTTCCGTGGAGACGACTAGGTCAACATCGGCAAGAATTAAGGGTTGTTCAGGTAAATCGATACGTTGGAATTTGTAACCATGGTTTACAGGAGCAGGACAAATTTCCAAATTCACCATTTCCCCGCTGTGTAGACCAATCCCACTCAATTGAACTGGTAATTTGATGGTACATTGTTTCTCTATCATTTTTGATTTTTTCTGAGTTCTTTTAATTGATTTTCTAGTTCGCTTAATTTATCTAGAATAAATGGTAGTTTCTTGAACCCAAGGTATGATTTTTTAAAATCCATATGGGGCATTCCAGGACTTCCCATTAACGTCTCAGCTTTTTTGACTGTTGAAGGAATTCCGGATTGAGCAACTATTTTTGTGTAATCAGCGACATGCAAATGGCCACTGATACCTACTTGACCGCCAATGAGAACGTGTTCACCAATTTTTGCCGATCCGGCGATGCCGACCTGCGCAGCCATTGCCGAGTTGATGCCAACTTCGACATTGTGTGCAATTTGACACAAATTGTCAATTTTTACCCCTTTTCTTATCAGCGTTGATCCCATAGTTGCTCGATCAATTGCGCAATTGGCTCCTACCTCAACGTTATCCTCGATTATGACATTGCCAATTTGAGGAACTTTTTGAAATTCTCCTTTTTCATTTGGAGCAAATCCAAAACCATCTGATCCAATAACGGTTCCTGCGTGTATCACACAATTGCTTCCAATTTTACAATCCTCGTAAATCGTAACGTTGGGATGAATAATTGTATTGTTGCCAATTTCAACATTCTCGCCAATGATAACATTTTGCATTACAACAACCCCATTCCCAATTTTTGACTGCTCACCGATGTAAGAAAAAGCACCTAAAAAAAATGATTCTCCTATGTTGGCACTCTTAGCCACAAACGAGGGATTCTCAATTTTAGGTTTTTTCTTCTTCATGCCATTGTAAAGGTCCAATAATTTTGAAAAACAGCTGTAGGGGTCATCCACTCTAATAAGGGTAAGTGTACTGGGAAGAGCTTTTGTTGCTGTAAAACTTTTGGCAACAATGCAAATACTTGATGCGGTAGTATATATGAACTCCTCGTATTTTGGATTTGCTAAAAAAGACAAGGAGCCTGGTTTTCCCTCTTCAATTTTAGCTACGCTGTTCACAAAGGCGCTCCCGGCGCCATCAATATCACCTTGAAGTAGCGAAGCAATTTGTTCCGCAGAGAATTCCATCTTTCAAATTTACAAATTGAAATAACGCGCTGATCAATTAACCAGACTATTTTTCAACACTCAAATATTTTATTTTCTTGGTGAAATGGTGTCGAAAGTAAAGGAAAGAACCTCAATCCGCTCTTTCATCCAAATAGCCTTTGCTTTAATATTTCTTTTCTTGTTATCTATAAACCCAATGGAGTGCTCTGATTTTGGCCGAACATTAAAATTCGAGCTCGAAAAATCAATAAAACCCTTCCTTTTGATGGCCTCAAATAAGGCATTATTATCTTTGAAGCCCATATCTTTCATTTGGTCTCTTAATAATTCATTTTCAGGGACGTACAAAAAATCTTTATCTTTTGGGAAATGCATAAAAAAACCTTTTCCTTTCGAGGATGTAGTGAATTGATTTGCATCGTGCTTAAGTATGTTTACTTCTGCAATAAAGCTCTCATAAGGCATGGAAACAAGAAAATTAAATTTGTCATTGTGAAAGGAATAGACCTTTAATGCCTCCTCTTTTTTACTCTCGCTGAAGTCAACATCAGAATCTTCAATCAGTTTTCTCAGTTCTGCAGGATGAACACCTCTTCTTTTAAGTTCGACTCCATTTGTACTGTCTACAATCAATACACGCTCTAGGATTGAAGTTTTGACGCGGGCTGTTGGCCCCCAATTGCAACCACGACTTCCAAAAAAGAAAAACACAATTATAACACCAAGTCCGAATCCGATACCATAATATTTCAGTCTTCGAATAAAGGTACTCATAAAAAAGCTGACATTTCTCTATCTTATAGCCTAAAGTAAAGCTTCTAATTTTTGTGCTAAAGTAGCTTTTGGCACTGCTCCAACCGATTTGTCGACCACCTCACCATTTTTGATAAATAAAACTGTCGGAATGTTGCGGACATTGAATTGAGCGGATACGGAACTATTAAGATCTACATTAACTTTCCCAATAACTGCTTTACCTTTATATTCATTAGCCATCTCCTCGATTACTGGACCAATCATGCGACATGGGCCGCACCATTCCGCCCAAAAATCTACTACCACGGGTTTATCAGACTTTAAAACCAATTCATCAAAATTGCTATCTGTAATTTCAAGTGCCATAATTTATGTTTATTTCAATTCAGGTGCAAATTTACTTAAATTATATTTCAGTCAAAAGGAAATTCAATTATTTCCGACTTAACTCAATTGACAAATATTTTGAGGTGTGAGAAACGGATTTTTTTTGTCTAATCATCTCCTCTGGTGTTCCCTGAAAACAGATTTCACCCCCTTTTTCACCGGCATCTGGACCGATATCAATCAAGTGGTCAGCAACCTTTATCAAGTCTAAATTGTGCTCTATTAAAACTACGGTATTTCCTTCATCAACTAGTTTTTGTAATACTTCTAACAGAAGTCTGATATCTTCAAAATGTAGACCTGTAGAAGGTTCGTCTAATAAATAAATTGTTTTTCCTGTTCCTTTTCGCGATAATTCACTTGCCAACTTTATGCGTTGTGCTTCACCACCTGACAAAGTTGTTGCACTTTGACCAAGCGTAAT
>VGMK01000088.1 GCA_016866375.1 Bacteroidota bacterium | reverse complement strand
CGTGGTGAAACTAGCTTAACGGTACAAGAAACGCAGCGCTTGTGTAAACATTTTAATATTTCTTTTGATCGCCTAATTGAAACGGGTGAGGGACAAGTGATGTTTAGCTTTCCTCCATTCAAAAATTACGATTTCAGTTTGGAGACTTATTTAGAAGATATTTTGGCTTCATTGCAGCAAATGAAACTATTGAATCAAGGAGAATTTATCTTTTCTATCAACAATAGCAACCTTTTTCAATTGATGAATTTTCCGCAATTGGTTCGTTTTCGCTTATTTTTTTGGGCAAAATCGCATCTTCAAATTCCAGAATATCAAGGATTAAAGTTTAAACACGATAAACCTACACCAAAGGCGTTTGAATTGGGCAAACAAATTCTTCAAACCTACAATTCGCTTCCATCTATTGAGATTTACGACCTTGAATTCATGCGAGGCTTTATGCGTCAAATACATTATTATTACCGCGCTCAATTGTTTGATGATCCGAGTTATGCGGTCTTTTTATGCGATCGCGTCTACGCACTCATTGAACACATGAAGGAGCAGGCAGCCGAAGGCAAAAAATTCATTTATGGTACAAGTGCTCCTGCATTCGGGAACGAGGTGTCCATATACTTAAACGAAACAATCAATACCGATACCACTTTCTACTATACGAGCAAAGAGGCAACAGGAATTTTCATTAATCACAATGTAATGAATTACCTTCACACTGCCGATCCTGCTTATGTTTCCGATACAAAACAAGTCTTGGATAAACAATTGGCCAATTCAAGCTTAATTTCGACGGTCAACGAAAAAGAACGCAACCACTACTTTGGCGAGATTCAAAAGATGATAATTTACTTCAAACGTAAAATAGAAGACGACTTAAATGTTCCTATCTAGAGTTGCGATATTCACAACTGCCTATTACTATCTTTCTGTATTCAATTTAATTAGGTAAAAATTAGGTCCTACATTTGTCTTATAATTTATAAAACGAAAGAACATGAAAAAAATGTTAGTAGGTGCTTTCTTTACCATTGGCACCTTATTTTTAGCACGGGCGCAGAATGATTTTTCCATCGCCGCTGCAAACCCAAATGTGAATGGTGTTGCACTTTCAGGTGAGAGTGGAGCCAAAATGATCCGATTGGAGCTCATTCGAATCGGGAAATACAAAGTATACGATGAATTTGATATGGCCGACGTGATCAAAGCCAATCCTGAATTTCAATCAAACTGCTACGGTCAAACTTGCCTGGTAAAACTGGGCGAGGAACTCAAAACAGATTTCATAATTTGCGGGAGTATTGATGGGCTGTCTAATAAAATTGTGTTGACACTAAAAATTATCAATGTTAAATCAAAAAGCATTGAAAAATCGGCAATTAAGGAATTTGCAAACCAACCCAACGAAATACAACGCATGATTGAAATTATGATAAAAGAAATGCATTCCGTGGAGGTAGACAAGGTGTTAATGGAACGGTTGGCCTTTAAAAACGATATCATTACCTCAAATAATGTTGGAAAAGTAAACAATTCCGGTCCAAGAATTGGAATTGCAGGCGCTGTTGGATCTGTTTATGAATTTGCGACACGAAGTAAGGCAATGGGGGGCTTAGATATACTTCCTGCAGTAAGCATGATTGGCTATCAATTAGAAGGCCAATACGTTGGAACGGAGAATTTCTCTGCTCTTGTTGAAGGACTTATAAATATTTCCGGGATAGAACAAGGTCAATTCATCCCAACATTTACCTTGCTGAACGGTTTCCGTTTTGGAAAAGGGAATTGGGAAATTTGTTTCGGACCAGGCTTTGGTTTAAAAAGAAGACTTCAAGGTTTTGAGGACACAGACAATAATTTTGGAGCAGGTGGTGATTTCTGGTTCGTTTGTCCCGATGGCGAAGGACAATTATGTAATGGTGAGAACCTAGAAAATACGCTAAAAGACGGCAACGGGATCCCGGTTACACAAGATCAATTAAGTAATTACGGATATGCTTTGACATCGATAGCGCACAGAAAAGGTATAACGTCCCTGAATACAACATTTGTAATTGCCGTTGGTCGCACCTTCCGAGCGGGGGCACTCAACATTCCTGTAAACCTATTTTACTCCTCTCAAAGCGGAGGTGGTTTTGCAGGATTAAACGTCGGTTTCAATATTGCTAAGAGTAAAAAAGTATTAAACCCAGGGCGATAGCCCGAATGTAAAAACTGAACCTTGAAAAAGTTTATTTGGTTTCTTTCGTTTCTTATGATGCTGCTTTCCTGTACCGTGCAGGAGCGGTATCATAGGAGAGGATATACGATTGATTGGCACAGAGTAAGCTTAAATAAAGGTATTTCAAAAACTGTCGCCTCCCCTTCAAATGACCAGGAGCTGGCTTCAAATAACACGGTACTTCAGCTCGCGACGGAACAAAATTACAATGATTCAACTCCTGAAATAGCTGATTTCCAAGCAGTCAAGGCCACAGAACCAACAGATTCGATTGAAAAAGTTTTAAAACGCAAACGCTTCAATCGAAATTTACTTTGGGCATCAATAGGGGCAATTGGAATTGGAGGCCTAATGAATTACCTCAATTTTACGAATAATCAAGTTGATCCAAATTATTCAAGTACAAATGACTATAGAAACTATCGAGTAGCATCTCACATTAGCTACACAGCAGGCGGAATCGGACTCTTCTCCTGGTTAATAAAACGAGGTGTAGAGGACACGCGCAACAACCAAGAAGTTATTATAGAAAACAATGAAAACAATATTGTTTATGATACGACGAACGTTCAGGAAAATGTCGTCATTCAACAAAATGAAAATACAAACAATCAATCGAGTGAGAATCTTAAATTAGCCAGCTCTCAGGCAAATGCCAGTGTATTACTTGCGGTTCTGGGAGTTCTAACCACGCTCTTATTTGGATTGGGTTTAATTCTTTGTATTGTCGCTATATACCAAGCAAACCGTAGTATTAAATTAGCTCCAAATGCTCCTTCGGCAAGGACAGCATTAATCGGTAAACGTGTTGCACGCAACTGGTTAATAGTTCTTGGCACATTATTAGGAATTGTTTTAGCGCTAATTTTAATTGCATTTATGTCTTTTTAAATTTCTCTCATGAAATTATTTGTTTTTCCATTGGATGGTTTTCCTTCACCGTAATGACTTTCAAATAGTTGGGTGAGATCATTTAAAACAAAGGATTGGTAAATTCCTATCTGTAAAAAATAAATTAAGTCATTTAAGAATTTCTTCCTCTCCAGAACTAATATTCACCTAATTACCGAAACATTTTCTTTTTTTCTTTGTAATTTTGTTAAATACATAGATCATGAACAATAGAGTTGAAGCGGCATTAAACGATCAAATTAAAAAAGAAGCATCGTCCTCACAGTACTATCTCGCGATGGCCTCTTGGGCGGAAAATAATGGGCTTAATGGAACAGCAAAGTTTATGTATGCCCATTCAGACGAAGAACGTTTTCACATGCTTAAATTGGTGAAGTTTGTAAATGAGCGTGGCGGATCGGCGATTATTCCATCCGTTGATCAACCACCAGTTAAATTTAAGGATTTGAAAGATATGTTTGAATGCTTGCTCAAACATGAAATTGGTGTTACGGCCAGTATCAATAATCTTGTCGACATTTGTTTACAAGAAAAAGATTACACGACTCACAATTTTGTTCAATGGTATGTTTCAGAACAACTTGAAGAGGAAGCCTTGGCAAGAACAATCTTAGATAAACTTAAATTGATTGGTAGCGACAATAGCGGTTTATACATGTTTGATCGCGATTTAGAAAATGCAGTCATTGAACCTGCAAACCAAGTGAAAGCAGGAACCTAATCCTTGCAAGTGCGCACTTTATTTCTTTGGCTGATTTTTTTGATCTCCCTACAGGTTAGCGCCCAAGGTAATTACACATTCAACAATTTCACCATCACCAATGGGCTTTCGCAGAGCTTTGTAAATTGCATCATTCAAGATGAAACAAGTGCTTTATGGATAGGCACACAAGACGGATTAAATCGTTTTGACGGTAAAGATTTCGAAATTTTCTATGCCGGAGAAAATGAGGGCATTGAAAGTAATTTTTTTAAATGTGCAGAGAAAACAGAAGATGGACGGTTGTGGTTTGGCACTTCTGCGGGCCTGGTTTCATTTAATCCCAAAAGTGATAAATTCAAATCCTACAGCGTAAACAGACAAAAGGTTATGCAGGTCGAGAGCATAACGAAAGACATAGATGGAAATTTAATTCTTGGAACTGTTGAATTTGGAGTGGTTCGGTTCAACACACAGTCTGGGAATTTTGATTTTCCTTTCCGCTCCTTTCCGGCATCTAAAATACATTTGGTACTAGGGTTAAGTAACGGAAATCTATTGGTGGATACGGAGGATAAAGGACTATTTTTAATTCCCAAATCAGATAAAAATATTATCCCTCTTCCCATAAAAAGTAAAAATGGAGATGCCGTTTCCATTTTGAAATTAGTTGAACGATCAAAATACGAGGTTCTTATTGGTACAAATCAAGGCATTTACACCTTAACCCTCCAAAAACAAGCGGTCACTCCTTCCTTCCCTGAACTTGATAAATTTGGTTGGTTGAGTGTTACGGATATTCACGCATTTAAAGAGCAACTTTTTGTTGCCACTGCCAGAAACGGATTGTTTAATATTAATGAAAATGCAACTTACAACAGCACAGAGGACCTCTTTCAAAAAAATGCCCTGTTATTTAATGCGCTTACTGATTTATACGTTGATAATAACCAAAAAATCTGGATTGGTTCGGAGAGGGGAATTTCAAGTTTCGATCCCATGCGCTCTAGTTTCCTTAGCGTTGGCCCGTCGGGAAATTTAAAAAAGGGCTTACCCTCCCCAAATGTCTGGAGTTTTAGTGAAGACCCGAGCGGCAACTTTATTTTTGTAGGAACCGATGTGGGTGTATCAAGGTACGATCGACGTACAGCAATGTTCAGTCAATTCCCCCGTTCGAACCAAAGCGATAGTGATAGAAAAAACGAGAAAGAGGTTGTATTGAGTATTTACAGCATCACCAAAGACAAGGCTTTGGTAGGTTGCTTCGATGGTTTATATGAATTATCAGTAACAGGAAATACATACCGCTATTCCAAGATAACCTTTGCAGACAGCGATAATGAGAGGAAACATGAGCGTATTTATTCCATTGTCCCCTTTAAGGATCAGGAGTATTTTTTGGCAACAAAGGGAGGGGTTGTTCTCTACAATTTGAGGACACGTAAAGCTCAATTTTTTGAACATGATCGCAAAAATTCAGAGGAAACCATTGGTATCGGAATTTGCAGAGTTATTCACAAGGATATTCGTGGAAATTTTTGGTTCGCAACAAGCGGGGGCGGATTGAATGTATTAACTAAGGAAAATGGAGAATTGAAAATAAAACCACATCCTATAAATTCGAAATTTATAACAAAAATTAAAGATTATGTTTCTACGATTGTCTCCTTGAAAAAAGATGAGTTGTGGTTAGGTACCACTGGATCTGGGCTAATTCATTTGAAGCTCCAGACTGGACAAATTTCGATCTACAACAATAAAAATGGGTTACCAAATAATGTCATTTACGGATTGCTTACAGACGATAAGAATAACCTTTGGTTAAGTACGAATCGTGGTTTAGCCTTTTTCGACCCATTGTCAAATCATATCGTCACCTACAAGGAGGTTAATGGATTAGTGAGTAATGAATTTAATTCAAATGCTTATTTCAAATCAAAAAATGGAGAATTATTTTTCGGGGGAATCAATGGTTTTAACCATTTTTCGCCATCAAACCTCTCCAAACCAACCGAGAAAATACGGGTTATACTGAGTAAGCTTAAATTGGGAGAAAAATGGGTGCAGCCCGGGGAAGATTCACCACTCAAAATCAGTCTTTCCAACACTGAAATACTCGAATTAGACTACAACCAACGGTCATTCACTATTAAATTTCATACCAATGACCTCAACAATACTCCATTGGTAAATTACAAATACATTTTAGAGGGGACGGATGAAGGCGAAAAATTTATTGGTTCCAATAATGAGCTTTCTTTTAATGCACTATCCCCAGGAGATTATGTATTAAAAGTTTATGCGCGAGTTGGGGAGGCTCCGTGGTCTGAGCCCACAAAGCTAAAAATAGTAATTAAAGCTCCTTTTTGGTTATCTTGGTGGTTTTGGTCATTAATAGCCTTATTTTTACTACTTTTTACGTTATTTCTTTTTAAAAGACGCATTGCTTCTGCACGTCAGGAACAAGTTCAATTGGAAATAACAATAGCGCACAGAACAAAAGAGATCCGCTCACAAAAAGCACAAATTGAGGCGCAGAATAAACGAATTGAAGAAGAAAAAGATAAGGTATTGGAGCAACAAGAGTTGTTGCAAATTGAAAAGGATAAAACAGAACAATGGTTAACGAATACTTTACCCACTGAGGCGGTGATAACGTTAAAAAGAAAAGGCAAGGTACCTGCGCAAGCATTTGAAAGAGTAAGCGTATTATTCACAGATGTTGTCGGCTTCAGTAAAATTTCTGAAACCATGACACCACATCGCTTGGTCACAAAATTAGACGTGCTCTTTCGAAAATTTGACGAGATCATAGAAGCAAATAAATTAGAAAAAATAAAGACGATCGGTGACGCTTACATGTGTGCAGGTGGAGTACCAACTGAAAACTCAACAAATCCAATTGATGCATGCTGCGCGGCCTTACAAATTCAGGCCTACATGTCCAAGCTAAAATATGCTGCAATCGCCAACCACCAGGACTATTGGGAGATACGTTTGGGAATAAATACGGGCCCATTAACCGCAGGAATAATAGGGAATTTACGCCTTGCCTACGATATTTGGGGGCCCACGGTAAATCTTGCGCAACGCATGGAAATGTTGGGCGAACCCGGGATGGTAACCATTACAGGTGCTACATTTAATTTTATCGAGCCTTTTTTTGAATGTGATTACAAAGGAAAAGTTCAATCAAAAGCGAAAAAATGGGTGGAAATGTATGTGGTGAAAAGTATTAAACCAGAATTATCAATGAACGGAGAAGGCCTGTATCCTAATGCCCGATTTGATGAGATCAAAAAACTTCACCATTATTCGAGCATCAAATACTATAAAGCAGAACATCACGTAATGAAAATTCTTGAAAAAAAACTTTCAGATAACTACTATTACCACTCGATTCATCATACCAAAGATGTTGTTCATGCTGTGGAACGAATAGCGTTGAGTGAGGGCGTTACTGATGAGAGTTTATTTTTGTTAAAAACCGCAGCAATATTTCACGATGCCGGATTCATTGAACAATACGATAATAATGAGGAGATTGGGGCAAGAATGGCAGCAGAAATCCTGCCTAAATATGGTTATTCTGAACAACACATAAAGACAATTAAAGAACTCATCTATGTGACAGCAATTCCTCACAAACCCTTGAATAAAATCCAAGAAATTATTTGCGACGCCGATTTGGATTACTTAGGCCGAGATGACTTTGACGAAATTGCGGACAAATTGAGAAGAGAACTACGTGAAATGGGGAAAATTCAAAGCGACAGGCAGTGGGACGAAATTCAGCTAAGGTTTTTAAAACAGCACCAATATTTCAGCCAAACGGCTATACGGTCGAGGCAAGAGAGCAAAGACTTGAACATGTTAAAAGTGGCGCAACGTCGTGAAGAAAATAACTACATCGACTAATTATTGCTTCCTCCTCTTTTTTTGTCTTTGATTTTGAAAACGTAAGAAAGATTCAGAATATGACGCGTGGATGGTGCCGGTAAATTCATCGATGTATCGTAAATATAACCAAATTCAATGCCGTGTGGCCCATCTAATTCAAGTTCAGTACCTATGAATGCTCTCATTTTAG
>VGMK01000087.1 GCA_016866375.1 Bacteroidota bacterium | reverse complement strand
GTTGTAAATAATGTAAAACACCGCGTTTCCCTCCCATCTCCTCTCCTCCTCCTGCTCTTCCTGGCCCTCCGTGTGTAAGGAGTGGCATAGGGGAACCGTGACCCGTGCTTTCTTTGGCACAATTGGCGTTAAGCACAAGGATTCTACCGTGCATATTTGCCGCACCCAACACATATTCAGTGGCTTCTGCATCATTTGGTGTAACTATCGAAGAAACCAATGACCCTTTGCCCATTTTTGCTAATTCAATGGCCTCGTCCAGGGTTTTGTAGGGCATAATCGTGGAAACTGGACCAAACACTTCTATGTCATGTACATCAGTGTTTTTGAAAGGAGCATCATTTGAAAAGAGAATAGGCGACATAAAGGCCCCAACACCTTGATGTGATCCTATTACTTCGACCTCGTCTATTGAACCGTAAGCTATTTGTTGACTTGCTGCTAATTTTCTGGCACTTTCTCGAACTCTTTCCACTTGCAGTTTAGTTGCCAAAGCCCCCATTCTTACCCCTTCAATACTAGGGTCTCCAATTTTTATGGAGGAAAGTTTTGATGAAATGGCCCTCTGAACATCGTCCATGTGATTTTCAGGCACTATAATTCTTCTCACCGCGGTACATTTTTGCCCAGTTTTTATAGTGATTTCCTTAACACATTCTTTAATAAATAATTCAAATTCCGGGGTGTTGGGTGTCGCGGATGGGCCAAGGATCGTGGCGTTTAAAGAATCTGCCTCCAAGTTAAAGGGGACGCTTTCTTGTGTAATTAGAGGTGAAGCTTTTAATATTTTACCTGTTGCTGCAGAACCAGTGAAAGTCACTACATCGCGAGAATCTACTGAATCAAGGATACCTCTTCCTAATCCGCAAACCAATTGAAGAGAACCCTCGGGCAGTATCTTTGACGCAATAATATCACGGACCATTACTTCGGTTAAATAGCAAGTATATTCAGAGGGTTTGACTACTGCAGGGACTCCCGCCATGAGATTAACAGCAATTTTTTCCAGCATTCCCCATATGGGAAAATTGAAGGCGTTAATATGAATTGCGACACCTTCTTTTGGTACCATGATGTGGTGACCGATAAAAGTTCCATTTTTTGAAAGGGGAGCAGCCATTCCATCTACGTAATATGGCAAATCTGGAAATTGTCTGCGTAAACTGGCATTGGCAAATAAATTTCCAATCCCTCCTTCAATATCAATCCAAGAATCTACTCTGGTTGCGCCCGTCCAAGCACTAACTTCATAGTAAAACTCTTTTCGTTCAATTAAATACAAGGCAAGTGCTTTAAGCATACGACCTCTTTCCTGAAAGGTCATTTTGCGTAAGGCTTTTCCTTTGTCTCTTCCGTAATCTAAAACATCTTTAAAAGGGATACCAATGCTAGAACATGCTCCGATCGAGGCCCCGCTTATTGCATGGAATAACTGAGTTTCAACACCGTCTCCAGCAATCCATTTCCCCAATACATAATTTTGATAGCCACGGTTTTTCATAAAGCTCATCTAATCTGGTAAAAATACATCAAATTGCAAAAGACAATGAAAAATTAGGGTAAAAAAAATCGAGTAGGATTTCTTAAATAATAGTGTTGACACTATTCCTTTTTTCTACCTTTTTGATTAACTGCATAGGCAATTTTAAGTGCCTTTACATCTTCTAGTTTTTCTCTAATTTTCCAAATTATATTAATTGGGGTGTCCTTATCTGCCTTGATACAAGTTACTATTTCCCCGATTGGTTTATTGGTTTTTAATTTCTTGGCGTCAAATTTTTGGGTTTTCCATTCTCCAATTTTTTCTGTATTGTAAAGGTCGTCCGGGTCTCTAGATGTTTGAGCCACATTATCTAATGATAAAGCACCTTCAGGAAATTCTTGTTCTCTAGAGGATTTATTTGGTTTTCCTATGTAAATAAAATCTATTTCAGAGCGCTGTTTGTATGGAGTAAGATCTTCAGTGTAACGGGCTTTAGGTTGAATTAATTTTACCGTAGGGTCTACTTCTTTACTTGTGGTTGCTACCATAAAATAAAATAGAAGCATAAAAACGATGTCAGGCAGCGAAGCAGTATTGACTGTCGGTCCACCCCCTCTACTATTTTTCTTAAATTTTGACATTGGCAAGCAGTATCATTTTTTTGTTAATATTTCAATGACTCTTTGTGGAACAAGAATTTGAAGCAATTTTTGCTTCTTTCTATCCTCATCGTATTTCTTATCGTTTTCTATCGATGCTTTCGTTCTTATTTTTTCATAAGTTTCTCCGAACTGATTTAAAGCTATTTCATTCCTTACTTTGCAAATAGCTTCCTCTACTTCGCTTTGAATTTGCGTAAATAATTCGTAAGACGTCTTTGGCTGAATTTCAATACGAATATGTGCTTTAACGTTAATTAATTGCACCTTTTCGTCGTCACCATAGAATTTTTTAAAAAGCCTCGATTTAACTTCATATTCTCTAATATCCTTCGCAACAGTTTTACTTTTTACAGGATCTTTAATTTGGGTCAAACTTTTTTCAAATTTTTCAATTTCAATTTCACAGTCCTTTGCTGACATACCATAATATTGTGGAAAGCTCTCGTTATTTCCGGGGTTCGGAAACATATCAGCCATTTTCTTATTTATTGGTTTTCTGTTGGAGAGGTACCATTTGTATATATCTTCCGAAAGATTTTCAATATTTTTGACTGGAACACTGTTTCCAGGGCCATTCCTGTCTACTAGCAATAATTGATCTTTGTTATTAGCATAAATATGAAAGACATTTCTTGTTTGAATTTCCTGGTTTTCCGGAGGGACTTTTGATTCTTCAGGAATATCCCTGATATATGCTTGATCTTTCTCCATTGTTGTTGTAACTAGAAAGAACAACAGTAAAAGGAAGGCAATATCTGCCATGGAACCAGCATTTATTTCAGGGATTTCTCTTCTTGCCATTGTGCAATTATTTTCTATAATTTCTGTAGCGTCCGAAAAATGGTCCGATGAGTATCACAAGGAAGCCTACGATTGTACAAAAAATAATTGTGAATATTCCAGCTGAGGTAGTATTTACAATGCCCTGTGATATTGTAGATTCTTTCAATGAAAGGGTTTGTGCGGTATCAGATGTTCCTATTCCCAAAAAGATGAAGTAAACTACAAAACATACAATCAGTCCTATAATTGAAATTAACGTTTTTTTTGGTTGAATGATGAGGCTCCAAACAAAAAATCCAACCACAATCAGCATTGCAAAAACTAATAAGCCGATTGAATACCAAATTGCTACATTCATTTCTAAGGACTCGCTAAATTCTAAACGGACTGCTACACTTTCGGTTGCTGAAGGACCAAGAAAAAGAAAGAGACTTGAGCCCACACCGATTAATACGAGTGCGAACTTCAGGATATTGATGTAATTTAAATTTTTCATAGTATGAAGTCTAGAGGTTAAATTATTCTTATTTAACCGCTTTGTTTTTCAAAAGAATGTCGATAAGAGAAATCGAAGCGTCCTCCATTTCGTTAACCAAACCGTCGATTTTTGAAGTGATATAGTTGTAGAAAATTTGAAGCGCAATGGCCGCGATTAGACCAAACACTGTGGTTAAAAGAGCCACCTTAATCCCGTCAGCAACCGTCGTTGGAGAAACTTGACCGTCCTTAACAATTTGATCGAATGCCTGAATCATACCTATAACTGTACCCAAGAAACCAAGCATTGGTGAAAGGGCGATAAATAACTGTAGCCAAGATAAACCTTTCTCCATATTCCCCATCTGAACTCCCCCGTAAGCAACGACTGATTTTTCTACCATATCTAATCCTTCACCAGCGCGATCAAGTCCTTGATAAAAAATAGAAGCGATTGGCCCTCTCGTATTTCGGCATAGTTCCTTTGCCTTATCAACCCCGCCTTGTTGAAGAGCTTTCTCTACATCCTGTAAAAATTTAGAGGTATTGATGGTGGAAAGGTTCAAATATATTATTCGTTCAATTGACAAGGCCATGCCAATTATCAAACAAATCAAAACAGGAGTCATCCACAGAACATCCCCTTCAATATACTTTTGTTTAAGTTGCTGTATGAATGATACATCTTCGGACGCATCTTTTTCCTCTGGGTTACTATTGTTGACAGAGCCTTCATTTCCTGCTTCTGTTGCGGTTTGATCTGGGGAAGAAATAGCGGCGCCGTCATTCGTCAACGCGGCAGCGTCGTTTGAGGATTCTTCTTGTCCAAAGCTTTTGCCAATAAAAACAAAGCTGAGAGATAAAGTTATAATTAGTGAGGAGAGGATTCTTTTCATATCTTTAAATTAAATGAGTTATTTTATTTAAATTGTTTTTAGGCCTCAAAAGTAAGATTTTTTTTGATCAAAAAAAATATCCAAGAGAATTTAATTGGTATTGCTCAATTCTAATATTTGGATTAATTCATTTTCATTCCCACTAGTTAGGCAATCGTTTACTTTTACATTGTTGGCATTAAGAAATTCTCTGGTGCTTGAGCCCCATGCGATAATTCTTGCGTTGGAATGAATTATATTATTCGCGAGAAATGATTTAACATTACTTGGACTTGTAAAAATATAAATCGAGACCGAGGGGATTACTTTTTGCAATGACAATGTTTTATACACTTCAATGAAGTGTAGTTGATGTTTTGGAAAATAATGTCCTATAGAAAAAAGACTGCTGGAAGAATGTGGGACTGTTATGATTCGATCTCCAACCGATGATTTTAAATTTGCGAAAACTTTTTTTGGGTCCGATGAAAATAATCCCACAAAATATGCAGATTGCCCTTTTTCATTAAGGGTTAGTTCGGTTCCTTTTCCCATGCATGCGAAAGCATTACACTTAAATTTAGCAGGAACTTGTTCGAAAAAAAAATGTACTGAGCGAGGGCTTGTAAAGAATACAATATCCATTTCTTCGGGAATTTTTGCAGGAACAGGCTCAAATATAATGAGGGATTCTGCAACCAATGAGATCCCATTTTGTTGACAATATGAGTCAAAGAGGGGTATTTCATCACGGAGTTTTGAAATAAAAATGTGCTTCATCTTCTCTAAACGCAGGCATTTAATTGTCTGATAATTAATTCAGTCATATCAGTAGACTCAGTGTAGCGAAAGCGAAAATATCTTGAGGGTTCGCTTGATTTTTGCGCGTAGGAAACATGAACAAATTGACCGTCATTGTATACACCAAGGGGCAAGTGACATCCTCCATTCATGTTCTTTAGAACGCTTCTTTCCACTTCAATCTGTTGAGCAACATTGGGATTATTGATTTGTGAAAGTAGATCTGCTAATGCATAGTGATTACTGCGAATCTGTAAGGCGAGTACTCCCTGGGCTGGAGCAGGAACAAACTCTTCCGGGTCGAGTTTTACAAGCTTGAGGCCATTCAAATCCAGACTCAGCCGAACAATACCTGCGTAGGCCAGTAATATTGCATCGTAGGCACCAGATTTTAGTTTTTCCACTCTTGATGGCACATTTCCACGTAAATCTTTTATCACAAGATCTGGACGTAAAGCGAGTACTTGTGATTTTCTTCGCGCAGAGGAAGTTCCAATAATCGCGTGTTTTTTTAACTCCCAAATCTCACCTTTACTCCAAGAAATATTATTAATAAGTAATAATTCACAGGGATCCTCACGAAAAGAAACGGCAGCCGTAAAGAGTCCATCGGGTTCTGCGGTTTCCAAATCTTTGTGCGAATGAACGGCTAAATCGATTTCGTTGTGAAGCAAACTTGACTCTATTTCTTTTGTAAAAAAACCTTTCCCCTCGATTTTATCAAAACTTAAATCTTGAACTTGATCTCCTTTTGTTGAGATTATGGAGAGGGAGACATTACACCCCTTCGCTTCCAGTAAATTTTTTACATGATTTGCTTGCCATAAAGCGAGATCACTCCCCCGAGTCCCTATTCTAATCTTCATCACCGTGAACGTTCGAGAGCAAAATGGCTTTTGCTTTTTTCATTGGGCCACTGATATATTTTTTTTCCATGTACTCCATTATTTTTTCCAGAAGTTCTCTCGACTCCTTGTCGATATGTTGAAGCTCTTTTCTAAAAACCGTATTTAACGCATGTTCTCTAATTTTTTTTACTTCTACAGGCACATCGTGCATGACAATCTCTACATGGCGTTCTTTGTAAATAATTTCAAAATCATTTATGGATTGGTTAATGATTTGTCGCACTCGCGATAGCTCCCCTTGCCGAGTTTTTAAATTTTCATTGGATAGATGTTGTAAGTCTCTAATGGAAATGTATTGAACTTGAAACTCATCAAGAATATCAGGATCAATATCTTGAGGTATAGCGAGATCCATTATTGTTTTCTTAGTTTGATCTCCAGACAATAAGGACTTGTATAATTTCTTATTGATAATGTGGTGGTCGGCTGATGTACAGGTTACCAAAACATCAAAACCAAGGCGAAAGTTTTCAAGATCTTCGAGTTTGAATGCTTGCCCCCCCAATTCTCCAGCAAGCTGCCCCCCATGTGAGAAGGTTCTATTAAAAACAGAAAAACGATGAAAACCGTGTTTCTTCAAAAAACGACAAAGTGTGGTGTTGGTGCTTCCCGCACCAATGACCAAAACGCGAGCATTCAGCGGGATTTTATAACGTTTCAGCTCTTTGAAGGCAAGCGAAACAACGGACACGGGTTTTCTGGAAATACTAGTTTTTGAATATACTTGTTTCGCAGTTTCTATTACTTGCCTCATCACTAGGCGAATTTTATCTCCTGTTAGACCCGTTTTTTGACATAGCTCGAAGGCTTTCCTCACTTGTGTTATTATTTCCCGTTCGCCGACAACCATTGAGTCAATAGAGGCCGCTACTGAGATAAGGTGCTCAACAACGTTGATTCCATTGTGATACGTTGCATTTTGAATTAGTAAGTTTAAATTGTCTTTGGATATTTCAGGAAAAATTTGCAGGAGAAATGTTTGAGTAAATTCTGGTAAGTCGGGGATGTTTGAATCAGAAACAAATGCAAATTCAACCCGATTACAGGTTGATAAATAAAACAACTCTGACAAAGAAAGAATATCTTTTGCTACTGGGAGTCGAACAGCATACTGCCCTTGCTCAATATGCAACAAACCCAGCGTGTCTAGCGGAAAGTTCTTATGCGTAAATGCAATCGAATAGAGTCTATTCACAGAAGAATTGAGTACTTTAGACTGCAAATATCTCCTCAATTGCTAGTAATATTGTCATAAAATTGTCATAATTTATTTTTTTTTTGAATGAAGGCTTATTTAGAATCAATTGAAATAATAATATTTGACTTAGGTGGCGTATTGATTGATTTAGATTATTCTGCCACTTCTTTCGAAATGAAAAAATTAGGGTTTCTAAATTTTGATAAATATTACTCACAATCGGATCAACAAGCTTTTTTTGATGATTTTGATACCGGAAAAATTTCGGAGCAGGCATTCATAAACCAATTAAAATCTTTTGTAGGCACTCAAGTGACTCCAAATCAACTTGTTCACGCTTGGAATAAAATGATTGGCGTATTTCCTCTGCAAAAAGTGAAATTATTAGAGGTTCTACAAGGTAAAAGATTGGCCATGTTGAGCAACACCAATTCTCTTCATTGGAAAAAAGTAGAAATAGAATGGGGCAAAGTGAGTAATATTCCCATAAATAATTATTTTGAAAAAATATTTTTATCTCACGAAATTGGGATGCGAAAACCTCATGCAGACACCTTTCTTGCTGTTTGTGATTTATTGAAAGTGAATCCTTCCAAAACACTTTTTATCGATGACAGTCCGCAACATATTTTGGGTGCAACCCAAGCGGGCTTGAATACTTTTTATTATAAAAATCAGACAGAATTTTTACAATTTTTTTCTTGACAAAGTTCAATGAGCATCCCAAGTCCGCTTTTTGGGTGCAAAAATGCAATTTGCTTGTTATCTGCCCCCTCTTTTGCTGTCTGATGCAATAAGTTGAACCCCTCGTTACGTAAACGCGAGATTTCCCATT
>VGMK01000086.1 GCA_016866375.1 Bacteroidota bacterium | reverse complement strand
CATTGGGATAATTTTCCTCCAAAAAGTAAAACAATTTTTCCGAAAGATTGGTATCAAAAAATTCTGTTTTAACTCTCGAAAATACAACTTTTTTCAGCCCGAGTGAGCCTATAGCGTTGAGGAGTTGGTTGGCTTTGTGTAAGTATTTTTTTTGAGAAATTGCGATAGGTTCTTCTCCTAAAAAAAATGGGAAATCTGAAAAATTGTCCTCCTTAAATAACCAATATTTTTGGTCAGAAAACGTGGAGATTACGAAGCCTTCCAACTCGTCATTTTGACAAGGTACAAAGCGCCCTTTTTTTCTTTCAATCTGTTTTCCGGGAAGTCGATAAATTAACATTCTATTATTTCTCAATAATTAGCACCGTTAAACGACCCGTACATATCAATCGATCCGTATTTGCTTCGCTAATATTAACACTCCAGACGTGAGTTCGTTTTCCTGCATGAATGATTTTTCCTGTTCCAATTACGAATCCATCCGTAATTCCACTGATGTGATTGCAATTAACTTCCAATCCAACAGGCTGAAATTTTCCCATGTCTATTATTAAGGAAGAACCCATAGATCCGATACTTTCAATCAAGGCTGCACTTGCCCCCCCATGTAACAAACCCATGGGTTGATGTGTGCGTTGATCAACGGGCATTCGGCATTTGATGTAATCAGGACCCAGTTCTATGCATTCGATTCCCAAAACTTCCATGAGGGTATTTTGATTCATGGAGTTTATCTGAGTTATAGATACTTGTCTCATTTTCATGCTGCAAAGTTACACATTTGAAAAAAAAAGACAGCCTCAATTTTCAATCTTCCAATCGGTTTGTAAATTTTGTAAAGCCTGAGAGTTCGAAAATTTATCGATTGAATATTGAATGAAAGAGGGAAAATTGAAAAATACTTTTTCTAATCGGCGACTAAATATTGTGATTAAAAGAGCTTTATTTACTTTCGTTGAGGATGGAGGATTATTCCTAAACTCATTTTCCCACCCTTTTAAGAAGCTTTTCTCTGAAATGCTGTATAAATTTTGCCAAGTGGAATCGTGAGAATAAAGCGTACTCCATTGTTCTTTCTTTACCTCGTAATCGTTTAGTTTTACAGGTGAAGTTTCTCTCATTTCTGCGAAAATTTGATGCGACTTTTCAGGTTTACCTCTCGAACGACTGACCGGTATAATTCGATCTTTTGTTGTTTCTATCACTTTTTGTTTAGCTACAGGTTCTGAAGTGTCATACTCTTGTATTTTTTTTACCTCAAATTTTTCAGATTCAATGCCCTGCGTTCTGAACTGAGAGGCCTCAGTTTGCCGATTAATATTTTCCTCCTCATGGCACGAAAAAAAAGTTAAAAACAATAAAAATACTTTGTAACGCATTTATTAACTAACTCATTTTAAAGATATAGATACTTAATGAGATATGCCTTATTTTTTAAATTGATTTCTGAAGCGGATTCGAGGGAAACCAGAATAAATATGTACATTTGCACCCAAAATTAAATAAGAATGGCTAAAAACAGAACATTTACTATGTTAAAACCCGATGCGCTCGAGAACGGGCACATGGGAAAGATAATTGACATGATCATCCAGGCTGGTTTCGAAATTAAAGCGATGAAATTCACGAGATTATCAACGGAACAAGCAAGGAAATTTTACGAAGTTCATGCAGAAAGACCATTCTACAATGAACTTGTGGCTTATATGACCTCAGGTCCCATAATAGCAGCAATTTTAGAAAAAGAAAATGCTGTTTCTGATTTTCGTGCGTTAATTGGTTCAACAGATCCCGCGGAAGCAGCAGAAGGAACTATCAGAAAAGCATATGCAGAAAGCAAAGGCCGAAATGCCGTTCACGGTTCAGATTCTGACGAAAATGCAGAAATCGAAGGACGATTTCATTTTTCTGTTGAAGAAATTTTTTAGTAACACATAAATTGAGTAAAAGACTGCTTGAGCAGTCTTTTTTTTGTTTTCCGATGAAGAATGCAGAAGCTATAGAAAGACGGCGAACTTTCGGGATAATTTCTCACCCGGACGCCGGTAAAACAACCTTGACTGAAAAGTTGTTGCTTTTCGGTGGTGCCATACAAACTGCTGGTGCTGTTAAAAATAATAAAATTAAAAAAACTGCGACCTCAGACTTCATGGAAATTGAAAAGCAAAGAGGGATTTCTGTTGCTACCTCGGTTATGGCCTTTGAATACCGCAATCGTCAAATAAATATTCTTGATACACCTGGACACAAAGATTTTGCGGAAGACACTTTTCGGACATTAACTGCTGTAGATAGTGTAATTCTTGTAATCGACTGTGCAAATGGGGTCGAGGAACAGACTAAAAAATTAATGGAGGTTTGCCGAATGAGAATGACGCCTGTCATCATTTTTATTAATAAAATGGATCGAGACGGAAAGGAGTCTTTCGAACTTTTAGACGAATTAGAAAAATCACTTAGCATTAAAGTTCGACCACTAACATGGCCGATCGGAATGGGGGATAGATTTCAGGGCGTTTACAATATTTATCAGAAAGGACTCAACTTGTTTTCAGCGAATAAAACAAGGATATCGGAGGATGTTGTGAGTGTCTCTGACATTCAAGATCGTAAACTTGACGAAATTATTGGTCAACAACCGGCAGATGAATTGCGTGAAGAATTAGAGATGATTGAAGGTGTTTATGATCCATTCAACAGAGAATATTACCTCTCTGGCGACGTAGCTCCTGTATTTTTTGGTTCTGCAGTAAATAATTTTGGTGTTAAGGAACTTTTGGATACTTTTTGCGAGATTTCACCTTCTCCGCAGGGCAGAGAGTCAGATACACGAAAAGTCGAACCCGAGGATCCGAAATTCTCAGGTTTTGTATTTAAAATTCATGCGAACCTTGATCCAAAACACAGGGATCGAATTGCTTTTTTACGCATAGTTTCAGGAAAATTTGAACGGAATAAATTTTATCACCACGTTCGCATTTCAAAAGATATGAAATTTCCAAATCCTACATCGTTTATGGCACAAGATAAAAGTGTAATTGACGAAGCATTTCCGGGAGATGTGGTGGGGTTATATGATACTGGAAATTTTAAAATTGGAGATACGTTGACAGAAGGCGAAAAAATGATGTATCGTGGAATTCCAAGCTTCTCTCCCGAGATTTTTATGGAATTAGAAAATCTCGACCCATTGAAATCGAAACAATTAGAAAAAGGAATCAGACAACTCATTGATGAAGGCGTTGCCCAACTCTTCATTCAGCAGCCTGGTAATCGAAAAATCGTTGGGACTGTTGGTCAGTTGCAATTTGAAGTAATTAATTATCGGTTGATTCACGAATATGGGGCTAATTGCCGTTTTGTTCCGAGAAATTACTTCAAAGCTTGTTGGATTACAAGTGACAATGAGGTAGAATTAATTTCGTTTAAACAAGCAAAGTCAAATTACATAGCTGAGGATAAAGATGGGCATTTGGTTTTCTTATCCGAGACATCGTTTTTACTGCAAATGGCTGAGCAAGATTATCCGAATCTCATTTTTCACAAAACTTCGGAGTTTATGTTGGGATAAAAATAAAGGCCACATTGCTGTGACCTTTACCCTTACGCTTCTACTCTATATTTATTCTGATTTCTTTTTTTTCTCCTCTTTAATTTCTTTTCTCACCTCTTTTCGCATTTGCTGACGTTTTACTTTTCTTGACGCTAGTTTTTTTTCTAACACCTCATTTTGTTCCGCCGTGAGAACACCTTTAATCATTTCTTTTCGAGCCTGATTGTTGTGATTAAGTGCTTTTTTCTTCTCTTCCTCCGACAAGCCGGAAGATTTTAATCCGTCAATTTTTTGATTGATGCCAAGGTTGATTTCATAAATTCGAGACTGTTGCTCATTACTTAATTTTAACTCCTCGGTCATTTTTTTTGTTTGGTTTTTTGCTCTTTCCGATGCAGTTTTTTCAGTTTGTGCAAATGAAAAAGTCGAAAGCAAGGTTACGATAATTAGGGGAATGATCTTATTCATAATAATATTTTTATTGGCTACTTTTACCAAATATAATGCCATTTTCATTGTGAACGAAATATCAGTGATATATTTCAGAAGAGTATTAAATTTCTAATTATTGAATTCTTTGGAGGTAGATAAATTATGAGGAGTATAGCACGTAAGGAAGATTGGGAGGAAATGCATAGCACAATGAATTATACCATATTCATGAACTCAAAAGTTCTCGATATTTTAGAACCCACTTGGAGTGTTACAAATTTTGGACAGCATTCCTGTCTATTATTTTTCTGTAAAAAGAAATATGGTTTCTCATATTTTCTCCAACCTTTTTTAACGAGAGTGCTTGAAGGGTACGATCAATTTGATACCACAAAATGGAATGATTTTTTTCCAAAAATATGTCAATTTCAGTTGAGTTACTGTCCCTATTCAATTCCAGATAATTGGGAGGTCAAAGTAATGAAATACCAGCGAGTTACGCTAGATATTCCATTGGATAAATTAGAAAAAAACTTTTCGGTAAACATCAGGAGAATACTGAAAAAAAAGGATTTATTCTCGGTTCGGAAAAACATCCCCTTACCTGAGTATTTTGATTTTCTAATGAAACACAATAAGTTTTTTTCGAAGATGAATACTGAGCTATTTTTAAAATTTAAAAAATTAATTGAGTATTTCGATTCTTCAGGCCTAGGTGAGGTTCTTGCAATTAGTGATGAATCGCATAACTGTCTTGCAATGTCTTTTTTTGTTTTTGATACGCAATCTGTCATTGATTTTAAAGGAGGAGTTTCGGAAGAAGGTAGAAAACAAGGTGCAATGATTATTTTACATTTTAAAGCGTTATCGAAATACCACGGAAGATTTAAGTATTATGATTTTTACGGTGCAAATTCATCCAAAAGAGCGAGTTTAAACCTTAAGTTTGGAAGTGAAAATATTGAATACTTCCAATTTACGCGTATCGATTACCCCCAACCGCTAAAATACCTTATCAGGAAAGTTGGATCACTTTAGTTTGGTTTAGTATGAACCAGACCACCTGCGGATAAACCATTCCGCTGAAAAAGACAAAGCGATAAGAATTAAAAGTGGAATTACATGAATCAAATCCTTGAACGACAATTCTTCCCTTGTTACAACCACAATATCATCTCGCAGGTTAAGGTCATTTATGAAGTTTTTGTAATCTCTTAACGCGTAAAATTTTCCATTAGACTGATTTGAAAGTTGTTTTAATACATTGTGATTTGCTGTAGTTTCTTTTTTCTCCAGGTCAATTTCCTCAACAAGAAAGCTTCCTGTTTTAAGATAGACCTTGCCATTGTACGAACATGAAGCTTTCCAATTATACTGACCTGCATCTAATTTTCCATAAGATAACTTGTAACTATTTCCATTCACTCCAAATTGAGACTCATATTTTCTTCCAGATGGATCAGTTAAAGTGAGTCCTATCTTTGGAGTGACGATAGGCTCTAAACTAGCATTATAAAATGACGCGTTAAAAATAATAGATTCCTCAGTCGTAAATCGTCTATTTATTGAAACACGTAATCCCATTTCCTCTTGTTTTACCATCAAATAATTGGAGATTTTTGAGATAAGTTCATTAATACTATTGTGCGAGCCGGAACGTAAAAATTCATTGAGCTTCCAACGCCATATTCCTTCCCCAAAAATGAAACCATTTCTAATTTGATTTTGTTGCTTAAAAAATATGAGCGGATCTCGTTTTACAATGGGTCCTATGCGTTGAAAAACCAATGTTTCAATATTACCACTCGCTTTCAGAGCTCCAAATTTTGACTTGAGTGGAGGGAAAAATTCAATTGCTTTCTTTATTTCTTCGTTTAATTCAAAAGGGGAGAAGGAGTTATTGAGTTGGCCTTGAAGATCATCTGTTTGATTTGTATTTTCAAATGTTACTCCGAGAGAAAGCGCATTTAACACATTGCTAGAAGAATTTGGTCCAATGACGAATAGTCGAGGTATGCCTTTGCTTGTTAACATCGAATGTAATTCTTTTGGGTAATTTACACCAGGTTCGTGAATAATAAGTAAATCTACCTTATCAAGATTCTTATCCCAAGTTGTATATGTTTTTACGAGAACTTCCAGTTTATCATTGGTTTCCAGTGCGTTTTTAAATGTTGAAATATCAGGATGAGGTGCATGAGACAATATCACAACTTTATTTCTTGTATCCAACACTTCAACATAGAATGATTTCTTATTATTTCTCAAGGTAGCTTCGCCGAGGAGAGGTTTTAGTTCCACCGTGTAGCGCTGAAAACCTACCTTGTTTGCAGGAATGAGAAATTTCAATGGCTTGTAATCATTACGTTCATTACCATAAATAAGGGTTTGACTTACGAGAGTTTTTTCGTTTTGAAAGATCGATACCTGTGCAGTCTGGCCCTGAAATTGGTATGAAGATATATCAACCTCAACCGGAAAATCGTTAGACAAAAACGCGATATCATTTACAGAGATATGCTTTATGGCTTGATCTCTTTTCGGGGTTGTATCACCAACCCCTAAACTAAAAATAGGAGTTAGGCTTATTTTTTCAGCGGCATATAATGGACTCGAACCCTCGTTGAAATTTCCGTCAGAAATAAAGGCAATCCCTCCAATATTTCTGTTGTAATACTGGGAATTAATATGATTGAAGCCAGCTTCGAGGTTTGATTTTTTATCAGTAAACTTATAGTCGCCATTGTCTACCGAAGAGCCACAAGTAATGACATCGTAATCAAATGAATCGCCATGTTTTGTTCGCAATGAATTTAAAAAATTGTCCACCTGTTGCTTGAGTTCTGTGCTGTCCTTGTAATTTCTCATCGACAATGAATTGTCAATCAAAACAAGAAATATTGGCTTTTCTTCCTTTGTGGTTGAAAACTGAAATGTTAATCCAAGTAAAAGTATCAGCACCAAGAATATTGAAATCGACCGTAAACCAATTAAAAGGAGTTTCTTCCATTGACTTGCCGTTTTTAACCAATCTGTTTTTCTGTAAAAATAAATGCTCACTAACATGGAGAATATGGCTAGCGGCGCGATCACCCAAAGAGAAAATTCACTGATGATTTTCATGAAATGTAAAGTTAATCACATTTCATAAGTTTAAAAGTGAATGACCGGGAAAGAGAAAACAATTAACAAACCTTCATAAAAATTGATTTCCTCAGTTTATGTATCTTCGCAATCTAAAACGAATATAAATGTCAAAAGAAGTATTTATTGTTTCTGCTGTTAGAACACCCATGGGATCCTTTATGGGAGCTTTTTCTTCGATTTCAGCAACAGAATTAGGATCCATAGCAATTAAGGGAGCTGTAGAACGAGCAGGAGTTTCTAACGAGGCGATAGATGAAGTCTTTATGGGCAATGTTCTTCAAGCTGGCGTTGGTCAAGCACCTGCAAGACAGGCAGCACTTGGGGCAGGCCTTGGACACCACGTTCCATGTACGACCGTAAATAAAGTTTGTGCTTCAGGGATGAAGTCAATTATGCTTGGCGCTCAAACAATACTTGCCGGTGACAATCACGTAGTTGTAGTCGGTGGAATGGAAAGCATGTCACAAACTCCTCATTACGTGAGTGGAAGAAAAGGAACTAAATTTGGCAACATTACCATGTTAGATGGTATCACGAAAGATGGCTTAATGGATGTATACAGTAAAGTTCCGATGGGTAATTGTGCTGAATTGTGCGCCAAAGAATATAATATTACTAGAGAAGATCAAGATAATTTCGCAATAACTTCCTATAAAAGAGCAGCTGAAGCTTGGAAATCAGGCAGATTTAACGACGAAATCGTTCCGGTTCCCGTTCCGCAACGAAAAGGTGAACCAATCTTGGTTTCGGAGGATGAAGAATACACGAATGTTTTTTTAGATAAAATCCCAGGATTAAAACCTGCGTTTGATAAAGAGGGAACAATAACGGCAGCAAATGCATCGACCTTAAACGATGGTGCTTCGGCACTTGTGTTGGCTTCTGCGGAAGCT
>VGMK01000085.1 GCA_016866375.1 Bacteroidota bacterium | reverse complement strand
TTTGGAGCGATTGGAAGAGGCAAAGAAACGAGATCATAGAAAACTTGGAAAAGAATTAGAACTCTTTACCTTTTCTCAAAAAGTAGGGCAGGGCCTCCCAATGTGGCTTCCAAAGGGAGCTGCACTACGAGAACGTCTTGAAAATTTTCTGAAAAATGCTCAGCGAAAAGCTGGTTATCAGCAAGTGATTACCCCTCATATTGGCAACAAAGAATTATATGTAACCTCAGGCCATTACGAAAAATACGGAGCTGACTCGTTTCAACCGATTCGTACTCCTGACCCGAACGAGGAGTTCTACCTAAAACCAATGAATTGTCCCCACCATTGCGAAATATTCAAATCCAAGCCAAGATCTTACAAAGAACTGCCTGCCCGTTTCGCGGAGTTTGGTACCGTTTATCGATATGAGCAGTCGGGTGAATTACACGGTTTGACAAGAGTTCGTGGATTTACACAAGACGATGCTCACATATTTTGTACGCAGGAACAAGTAAAAGATGAGTTTAAAAAAGTAATTGACATTGTTCTTTATGTTTTAAAAACTTTAAAGTTTGAGAATTTTAAGGCGCAAATATCCTTGAGAGACCCACTGAATAAGACAAAATACATTGGAAGCGAAGAAAACTGGCAAAAAGCAGAACAGGCCATCATTGAGGCTGCTCAGGAGAAAGGTCTTCCAACGATTGTGGCATATGGTGAGGCAGCGTTTTACGGACCGAAACTTGATTTTATGGTTCAGGACGCTCTCAGTAGGGAGTGGCAACTGGGAACCATTCAAGTGGACTATAATTTACCAGAACGTTTTGAACTTGAATACATTGGTTCTGATAATCAAAAGTATCGTCCTGTAATGATTCATCGTGCTCCTTTCGGTTCTATGGAACGCTTTGTGGCTGTCCTCCTCGAACATTGTGCCGGTGACTTTCCGCTTTGGCTTTCCTCTGAGCAATATGCAGTGCTTCCAATATCAGAGAAATTCAATGAATACGCTCAAAAAATTTCAGATTTACTAAATAATTCCGATATTCGCGGTCTTGTTGATACTCGTAACGAAAAAATTGGTAAAAAAATACGAGATGCAGAGGTGTCTAAAATTCCCTTTATGCTGATAGTGGGAGAGAGAGAGGCTCAAGAAAACAAGGTGTCTGTGAGAAGAAGAGGACAGGGAGATTTGGGATTGATGGATGTAGACAATTTTGTAGAATGTGTGTTTGAAGCAATAAACGAGGAATTAAAGTAACATAAAAAACTGAATGAGAAAAAACCCAAGACAGTTTGTAAAAAAAGAGGAAGAAGCACAGCATAGAATAAATGAGCGGATTACATCTCACGAGGTGCGTTTAGTTTTTGAAGGAAAAGAACCAGAAATAATGTCTTGCGCACGAGCCATAGCATTGGCGGAGCAACAAGAATTGGATCTCGTTGAAATTTCTCCAAATGCGAATCCACCGGTTTGCAAAATTTTAGATTACAAAAAGTTTCTCTACAATCAAAAGCGCAAACAGAAGGAACTTAAAGCGAAGCAAAGCAAAGTAGTGGTCAAAGAGATTCGGTTTGGTCCAAATACCGATGATCACGACTTTAATTTTAAATTAGCTCATGCCAAGAAGTTCTTGGAAGAGGGTTCTAAAGTGAAGGCATATGTCTTCTTTAGAGGAAGAACCATTGTTTTTAAAGACCGAGGAGAAATATTGTTATTGAAGTTTATACAAGAACTGGCAGATTTTGGTGCAGTAGAGCAACTTCCAAAATTAGAGGGTAAAAAAATGATCGTAATGATCAATCCGAAAAAGAAATAAAGAAGCTGATATATAAATGTTTAACTCAAAAAAAAGTAGAAATGCCTAAAATGAAAACAAAATCCAGTGCCAAGAAGCGATTCACGGTAACGGGTAGTGGTAAAATTAAGCGCAAACATGCGTTTAAAAGTCACATTTTAACAAAAAAGGCTACTAAGCGTAAGCGTAATTTAACACATGCAGGATTGGTTCACGATGCCGATATGTCAAATGTTAAATTGCAACTTTGTATGAAGTAGCAAGGTTTATTCATTGTTTAACCCAGTAACGAGTAAATAAGCCAACTGAAAAAGTGTTGCACTCTTTATTAAAAAACTTAAAATTATGCCAAGATCAGTTAATCATGTAGCATCAAGAGCTAAGAGAAAAAACTTGATAAAACTAGCCAAAGGATACTTTGGTCGAAGAAAAAATGTTTGGACAGTAGCAAAAAATGCTATTGAAAAAGGATTAGTTTACGCCTATTCTGGTCGTAAACAAAAGAAAAGAAATTTCCGTTCGTTATGGATCACGCGTATCAACGCAGGTGTTCGTCAACATGGAATGAGTTATTCACAGTTTATGGGAGCCTTACACAAAAGTGGCATCGAATTAAATAGGAAGGCTTTGGCCGATTTAGCCATGAACCATCCTGATGCATTCAAAGCTGTTGTGGAAACGGTTAAAAAATAAATTCTCATAAAAGTATCAGCGAAAAACGACCTTAGGGTCGTTTTTTTTTTGGAATTGGCCGGGTTGTAAATTTTATTCAACTTAGCCCAGTATAACCAAAAAATAAATTTTATGAAAAAAGTGTTTTTTGTGTTTAGCATCTCTTGGATTGATTTTAGCTTCATGTGGGGGAGGGGATGAGAAAAGTTCTGAATCCGCTAAGAGCACTCCTGAAGCATCAGGGAAAGGACAAAATGCGGAACCTCAAACTGCTTGTGACTGTATTAAAAATATGAATAATGAATTGAATCAATTTCTTAAAATGAGTGTTCAAGAAATTCAGAAAAATCCACAAGTCGGAGAGGAATTTAAACTTAACATTGATAAAATGATGAGTACAGGGAAATGTGCAGATTTAATGCGAAATATTCAAAAAGAATACGCTACACCGGAAGCATTTATGAAAGTGTGCCCTGAGATGAAAGAAATGATGGAGACAACTCAACAGCTCCAGAATATGGGCGGGCAAGATGGAAATGAGATGGATACGACAGATTTCTAAACTTTTTCTTTCGAACAAAAACTTTTCAACGTATAAAAAATGAATTCACTAGTCTTAGTTGATTTTTATTTTGAAAAGTTTTCGTATTATTTTTCTAATACATGAGATGTTGTAAAAAAAAAGTAATAATTTCACAGCTAAACTTAAAAATTGTATTTATGAAAAAAGTGTTTTTTATTTGTGTAGCATCTGCTACTTTGGTTTTTACTTCTTGTGGAGATAAAAAAGAAGAAGGTGGAGAAAAAAAAATGACGGCTTGTGATTGTGTTAAGTCATTGGATGAATTGATGGCAAAGGCTTCTGCTGATCCATCTAAAGCAGAGGAGTTTGAAAAGCAAGCCAAAGAATTAGAAGGAAAGTGTAAGGATTTCAAACCTGAAGATTTCGCGAAATGTGAGGGAGGGCAAAAACCTGCTGAAAATTCCCAACCTGCTGAGCAAACTGATAATTCTGGAGGAGGTGATATGTCTGGTGGAGAAACTGAAGGTCCAGAAATGCCTGAAGGTCCAGAAATGCCTGAGGGTCCAGAAATGTAATTCTAGGGAAGAGTATTTAGAATACAAAAGGGAGGTTTGCCTCCCTTTTTTTATGCACTTAAACTATTTGTTTAACTTTGAGGAAAAAAGAACGGTGATCAAAATTGGTCTTGTTGGTCTGGGGCATTTGGGTAAAATTCACCTCAAAAATCTATTAGAGTTATCCCACTTATTTGAGGTTAAAGCAGTCTTTGATGAAGATAATTCAATTCGTCATGAGATCAGTAATTTATATAATGTTCCTGAAGTAGGTTCTTATCAAGAACTTCTAGAAATGTGTGAAGCAATAATAATAGTAACACCAACCGTTTCACATTTTGAATTAGCTGTTGAAGCAATAAAACGTCGGCTACCGGTTTTTGTTGAAAAGCCTATGGTAGAGACTATGGACGAAGCTAAAAGATTGGTGTCGCTAATAGATGAAGCTGGTGTTCATGTTCAGGTTGGACATGTAGAAAGATTCAATCCTGCTTTTCTTGCAGCACAAAATCACCTTGATTCGCCAATGTTTATTGAGACACATCGACTCGCACAATTTAATCCGAGAGGGACAGATGTGCCTGTTGTTTTAGATCTGATGATTCATGATATTGATATAGTTTTGAGTGTAGTTAAATCAAGGGTCAAAAAGATATCTGCTTCGGGTGTATCCATCGTCAGTGATTCACATGACATTGCAAATGCTAGAATCGAATTTGAAAATGGCTGTGTGGCTAATCTCACGTCTTCTCGACTATCCCTGAAAAATATGCGGAAATCACGATTTTTTCAAAAAGATGCCTATATCAGTGTGGATTTTTTAAACAAGGAACTCGAAGTCGTGAGAATGGAGAATATTCATGGTGAACCCGATCCTTTCGATATCATTTTAGATATTAGCAAAGACAACTCAAGGAAAAAAATTTGGATAGAGAAACCCGAGTTATTACAGTCTAACGCGATCTTGCATGAACTCATGGAATTTCATAACTCAATTGCCAATAATAAAGCCCCAATTGTTAACCATCATGCGGGCTACGATGCGATGGAAGTAGCATTGGAAATTTTATCTTTAATGAATTAATTTCACACAATACATCTTAAACAATTACGTTTAAATTTTATGTTCCGATTTTCATTTTTTACAGGGCTCTCAGTTTTATTTTTGGCGAGTTCGTGTTTGAAAAATAACCCTGAGCCTGCATATTTAGAAGTTACCCAATGGACATTGCAAAATAATGCTGCGCTGTCCGGTGATGAAGGAGAATTGACACATAATTTTTCCGAGGCATGGGTTTATATAGACGACGAAATTGTTGGTGTATTTGAGGTTCCTTTTAAAATTCCTATTTTAAAATTTGGTGACGTAAACATTAAAATTTATCCTGCCGTTAAAAACAATGGAATTTCAGCCACAAAAAAAGTATATCCCTTTATGGAGGTTTTTGAGGTGAATGCTACACTAACTGCGAATCAAACCTTAACGTTAAATCCTGTTACCAGGTATAATAACCTTACAAATTTTTGGGTAGAAGATTTTGAAGATCCCTTGAATTTGAGCATTGATGTTGATCAAAATACCTCAGCAATTTTAACAACACCTGCGGACAATCAAGACTTACAATGGTTCAATGGTAATTTTTATGGGAGAATCAAACTGAATGCAACAGACTCCTCTTGGATCGCATCGACCAATGAACAATTGTTGATACCTAAAAATCGCGATGCCTATTTGGAAATTGATTATTTTAATACGAATAGCCTACTGACTGGGGTTTTATGGGTTTCTCCGAATTCAATAACGGATAATCCGCATATCCAGTTGAATGCACAAAAAGCGGAAACTGTGAAGTGGAAAAAAATATACATCGATCTTAAAGAATTAATTGGAAATTCGCCGAGTGGATCTAATATATTACAATCTCTAAAAGCCCGGCTTGATGAAGGTGAAACAGAAACAGAAATTCGTTTGGATAATATCAAAGTCGTTTATTTCAATTAATGCATACCAGGAACTGGAAAATATCATTGTTTAGCGCAGATTTGATTTCAGCGGTTTCTTCCTGGTGTATTTTCTTTTATTTACGGAAAGAGTTAATAGAGGGTCAAAGTTTCTACCCCGATGAAAATTTCTACTACGGTGCAATCATTTTGCCTTTTCTTTGGCTACTTTTTTATTTTATGCAGGGAACCTATCACGAGGTAAGGAGATTATTTCGCATTAAAATATTGAACCTAACAACCATCGCATCAGTTTTTGGCTCCATTGTTCTTTTTTTTACACTCATATTAGATGACAAGGTAAGATCCTACAACGACTATTATCAACTTTTTTTATTGGTGTTCATGACACATTACCTGTGTACTTTAGTGCCAAGATTGATAATCGTTACCTTGTTGATTTCATCCATTAGAAAAAAAGGTTCTGGCTTTAAAACATTAATAATTGGTGGAAATGAAAAAGCGCTTGATTTATTCTTGGAGATTTCAACTCATCCGAAAAATGTAAATGACTTCATAGGTTTTGTAAACGTAAATGGAAAGGATAGATTACTGGAGCCATACATAAGTTATCTTGGTCATGAAAAAAATCTTGAATCAGTTATGTTGAATACGCATATTGAGGAAATAATTATTGCCATTGAAGCTACAGAACACGATCGTTTAAAAAATATTTTATTGCGTATCGATGACGGAAAAAAACGTATCAAATTATTGCCAGATACATTTGAAATTTTATCTGGGTCAATCAAAATGACAAATATATTTGGTGTTGCTTTAATTGAGTTATTTCCAGACCCCATGCCTTATTGGCAACAAGCTACAAAACGACTAATCGATTTCATATTCTCATCTGCAGCTATACTCTTACTTATTCCATCGTATTTATTTTCAGCCTTGGCTGTGAAATTATCTAGTCCTGGTCCAATCTTTTATCTTCAAGAAAGGGTGGGATCAAAGGGTAAAGTTTTCAAGATAGTAAAATTCCGAACCATGTATGTAGATGCCGAAAAATTTGGCCCTCAATTATCTTCTGAGAATGACCCGCGAATCACGAAAATAGGAAGGTTCATGCGTAAAACGAGGTTGGATGAGTTTCCACAATTTTTTAACGTTCTTGTTGGTCATATGTCGCTAGTAGGCCCCAGACCGGAAAGACAGTTTTATATCGATCAAATTATAAAATGTGAGCCACAATACCTACAACTGACAAGGGTACGTCCTGGAATAACTTCTTGGGGACAAGTGAAATACGGCTATGCGGAAAATGTTGACCAAATGCTCCAACGAATGAAATACGATTTAATTTACTTAAAAAATAGAAGTCTTGCTCTGGATATTAAAATTATGATGTACACAATTTTAATTGTTTTAAAAGCAAAAGGCAAGTAGATTTCTTGTGATTTAAATAAAGATGTGTATCTTTGCACCCCGATTAATTAAATTATAAACCGAGGTTTCGCACCTCAAATTGTAAAAACAAGTATGGCAACAAGAATTAGATTACAAAGACACGGAAAAAAGGGTAATCCATTTTTTCATTTGGTAGCAGCAGATAGTCGAGCAAAAAGAGATGGTAAATTCATCGAAAAATTAGGAATTTATAATCCTACGGCAAATCCGGCGTTTATTGATATAAATTTTGAGAATACTCTTGCATGGGTTCAAAAAGGGGCAGAAATGTCTGATACCGCAAGAGCAATACTGTCGTACAAAGGTGTTCTGTTTAAAAACCATTTATTGAATGGAGTTAGAAAAGGTGCATTAACATTGGACCAAGTTGAGGAAAAGTTCACCAAATGGTTAAGTGAAAAAGAGGCTAAAATCCAAGGTAAAAAAGATGGGCTAGCAAAAAATGCGAAAGCGGAGAAAATTGCAAAACTAAAGGCTGAGCAAGATTCCAATGCAGCCAAAGCATTGTCAATTGCTGAAAAAAATGCACCTCGAGCCGAAGCGACAGACGAAATCGTGGTTGAAATTACAGAAGACAGTTCAGTTGACATAACAGAGGTAGTAGCTCAAGAAGAGTTAGTTGCCGACGATCTTGTAGCAGAGACTCCAACACTCGAAGAGAGCACGGAATCATCGGCGGAAGTTGTAGAGGAATTAAATGCTGAAGAAGTAGTAGCCGAGTCAGTCGAAGAAGCTCAAGCTCCTACAGCCGAATTATCCGAAGATGTTAGTATAGCTGAGGCACCAAATGTGTATCAAGAGACGGAGGAAACCACTGAATCTGCATCTGAGGTAGCCGAGGAACCAAGTTCGGAAGAAACTGACGCTGAGGGGCAAACGGAAGAGCCAAGTTCAGAAGCTTAATATGAATATTAAAGATTGTTTCTTTTTGGGAACAGTTGCGAAACTTCACGGATTTAAAGGTGAAGTTTCTTTGTTTTTAGACGTATCTAATCCTGGTGATTATCAGCAGCTCCATACTGTTTTTATAGAGATAGAGGGAATTTTGGTGCCATTTTTTATCGAGCATACCAAGGTTAAGAATAAAGGCTTTATCACAGTTAAATTTC
>VGMK01000084.1 GCA_016866375.1 Bacteroidota bacterium | reverse complement strand
TCACTTATATTCTAGCTATTCGTTCTGCAAAACAAAATAAGCAAGTGCTTCTCAAATCTTTAATGGGTTTAACAACGCTATTGGGGGGTCTCTTCATATTTTTTCAATTCAAAGGCTACGGAGAACTGATTGACAAAGGTTTGTACTTTTCGTCGGGGACAATTATGGTTGTTGATGGGAAATACGGAGATCATGTTGAATTTTCTTTGGACGGAAAAAAGGTGAGTGTTGACGGAAATAACTATTTATTAGACGGTAAAAAAATGTCGGATTCAGAACTAGCCCTACTCAAAGAATTTACCTCCCAATTCATCGTCTCCAATATTCGAGAACCAATGAAATTGACCGTGCCCAACGATCGCTTTGAGATTTACTGTGATAAAAAGCCCCTAAAAATTGACAACAATATTCTTTACAACGCGGCAGAAAATAAACCTCTTTCACCCTCAGAAAACCTCCATCTAAAAAAATTGTCAGAAAACATCCGAGAGGATAGGGGGCATTTTTTTGTAAAAGGTAAAATCGGAGAAGATTTCGATATTTATTACAAAGGAGAAAAATTAGATTACTCAAAAGGCCGATTAATTAAAAATGGCAAACCATTAACAAGTAGTCAAATTGAAAAGTCCAAATCTCCGGATATGGCATCCTCTTTCTTATATTTGATAACCTTGGCGCATTTACTGCATATTGCAATTGCCATGATATATCTCTTAAAAATGTCAATTTACTCATTTTCAGGGAAATTCAATTCTAATAATCATTTATCCCTGCGGACAGGCGCAATTTTTTGGCACTTTTTAGGCCTTTTATGGGTTTATTTGTTAGTGTTTTTGATTTATATTCATTAAACTTGCAAAAAATTGACAAACTATGGCAGGAACATCTGCACAACTAGATTCTAAAACCTTGTGGGGAGGTAAAGAATCTCCATTTCAGACAAGTTACGGTAAGTTAATGATGTGGTTCTTTTTGGTATCAGATGCACTAACTTTTGGGGGCTTACTGGTTTCCTACGGATTTACAAGACATGATGTGAGTGTTTCCGGAACAGAGTTGTGGCCCATAGGTGAAGAAACATTCAATTCACTGCCTTTTTTAGGTCATGGTTACCCTTTAATTTATGTGGCGCTCATGACCTTTATACTTATCGTTTCCTCTGTCACCATGGTATTGGCGGTTGAAGCAGGGCACAGGATGGACAAAAAGGGTGTAATTAAATGGATGATTGCCACCATTATCGGAGGGTTTTTCTTTTTGGGTTCTCAGGCATGGGAGTGGTACCACTTTACGCACGGTTCTGAGTTTGGAAAGGTGGAGTTAGCGGATGGCTCACAAGCGATAGTGCAAGGGCATTTTGGTGAAATTGAAAAATTCACCGTTACTAAAGGTGGAAAAGAACACAAAGTTGGGACAGAGATTAAAGAAGATTTGATGCATCAATTTCAGCATGCTGCCGAATCAGGACACCTACACATGCACAACGATCTGCTGCAAATACAATTAGAAGACGGATCAGTTGCAAACGTGAGTAAAAAAGTGGATGAGGATCTTACTTTAATCATTAAGAAAGATGCAAACCCGGAAAATATAGGTAAACGTTACGAAGGGGCTGAGGCACAAAAAAAATACTATGAGGCATTAACTTCTGGTGCTGAAAATCGGGTCATCTTCGGCGCTAAATTTTTTGGCGATGATCAGTTTGGCTTAAATGAATACGGCCCACAACAATATGCACAATTTTTTTATTTTATCACTGGTTTTCATGGGTTTCACGTCTTCTCTGGTGTAGTGATTAATATTATCATTCTCATAGGAGTTATCCTTGGAACTTACCATAAAAGAGGGCACTACGAAATGGTTGAAAAGACAGGTTTGTATTGGCACTTTGTAGATTTAGTTTGGGTATTTGTATTTACGTTCTTTTATCTTGTTTAACAGAAATTTGATTTATCATGAAAAGAGATGACCTTATAGAATATTCACTACACGCGCATCACAACGAGGAACACGGCAAAAAAATAAGAAAGAAAATTTGGAGGGTTACTGCTCTTTTAACCATAGTTACAGTTGTTGAGGTTGCCCTTGGTGCATATATCAAACAAAGCTCAAGTATTTGGCCTTTAGTCAAATGGTCTTTTATAATTATGACTTTATTGAAAGCTGGTTATATCGTGATGGTATTTATGCACTTAGGAGATGAAAAAAAATGGTTGCGCGGGTTCATCTTGGTGCCGTATTTCCTATTCATGTTGTATTTAATATTCGTGGCACTTTGGGAGGCGATAGCTGTGGGTGAGGCATGGACAACATACGGGGGGGCTTAATTCAATGAATAATAAGACAGGAAAAGGAAAACTGAAAGTTCTCGTTGCCTTTTTACTTGTTTTTGGACCGGCAGCAACGTTGATTTTTATCAGCACCAGGGGTTGTAAACATAGCTTTCAAGAACTCAAGGACTTTAAGCAATTGCCCAATCACTCATTTTCTATTTATTCTCCAGAAAAAAACAGTTTTTTACAAAAAAAATTACATGATTACCAGGGTGATATTATATTTGTTTCTACCATCCAAACGTCCTGCCCCTCAAATTGCCAAATTTCACTTTTCAATTTTAGGGAATTAATTTACAATCACATATACGAGAACAAGCGTAAAAAATTAAAACAAGTAAGAATAATTTCCTTCTTGACAGATGAAAATGGAAATCCCATTAACGACGCCTCAAAATTCCAAACAATGACAGAAATATTAAAAGATCAAATCCCTAATTACGACCCATCTCTATGGACCTTGGCAAGGGGAGATGTAAAAGCCATTTACAACATAGAAAGCAACGGCCAGAATCTTTTGAAAAGTAGTGAGAAAAAAAACAATCATGGAGCATTTCAAAAGTTTCTATTGCTTCTAGATAAAAATTCTCACCTAAGAATGGTTTTGCCCGCGAACAAAGAGGGCGAAATCCGCGTTATGTTCGAACATTTAGCTTTACTTCAAAAAGAATACGACAAAAAAAGAATTGACTAAAATTCCAACGTTATTGATGTTTTTCATACTGTTTTTGGCTTGTTCCGAAAAACAAGATTTGCCGAGAAAAACAGAGCCTAACCCATTACCCTATTTGGGCAATATGGGCATTGATCATACTATTCCTCCTTTTCGATTCTTAGATCAGGATTCTTCATGGCGATCACACAAAGACTTTCAAAACAAAGTTTGGATTACCGAATTCTTCTTTTCTACCTGTCCCACAATTTGCCCAATAATGAATAAACAAATGCATCGCTTACAGAACGATTTTTCAGGATGGGATGAGAGCCTTCAATTAATCTCTTTTACTATTAATCCCAGTTATGATAGTCCTTCCATTCTTAAAGAATACGCTAAAAAAAATAAGCTGTCGACAAAAAACTGGTCATTTCTTACCGGTGTTCCAGAGGTACAAGTTCATGAACTTGGTGTTAAATCATTTCTAGTTCACGCCGGAAAAGACGAAGAAGAGGCGGGTGGCTACGCGCATTCAGGTGCATTCACCCTAGTGGATAAAAGCGCTCATGTGCGCGGTGTATATCAAATCACCGGTCCATCGGGTGCTGCAGATGAGAACGAATACCAGCGGTTAAAAAACGACCTAGAAAATCTATTGATATATGAATACCACCTTAGCCCCAGAAAAGATTAAACAGGCTAGATTCGCCATCATTGCGCTGTCTATTGCTATTCCCTTGATTGTTGCCGTCCTGTTTAAAGTTCAACTTAAAGGCTATGATTTAAGTTTTCTCCCGCCAATCTATGCTGGGATCAATGGTTTAACTGCTTTTTTTCTGATTGCTGCATTGTATGCAATTAAAAGTCACAACATGTCGTTACATAGAACATTGATTCGGCTTTGCCTTTTGCTTTCTTTGCTTTTTTTAGCGGGATATGTTGCCTATCATATGACTTCTGAACCTACTGTTTTCGGTGACTCAAATCACGATAACGTGCGTGATGCAGAAGAGTCAGTTGCTGTCGGAGCAATGGTTGGAGTCTACTACTTTCTGTTGGTTTCCCATGTATTATTGAGTGTCATTGTCGTCCCCTTGGTACTCTTTACCTATTTGTTCGCGTGGCAAGGTGATTATGCACGTCACAAAAAATTGACGAGAATTTCCTTTCCCATTTGGCTCTATGTTGCTGTATCAGGAGTTATTGTATTTGTGTTAATCAACCCTTATTATGGATAGGGGAAAAAGAGAATCACTTCATACGATAAGCCGGTCTTACTGATAATCGATATGCATGAAATGGTTAAATCCAGATTGGATTAACAATATTCGTCGTAAGCCGCCTGTAAATTAGCTGCAATCATCTGTGCACTTCCTCCTTCGATATGATGTCTTTCCAAAAAATGAACTAAGTCTCCATCTTTGAATAACGCAATGGAAGGAGAAGATGGCGGGTAGGGTAAAAAATACTTTCTCGCTTGAGCCACCGCGTCGCCGTCAACACCTGCAAATACTGTAGTAAGCTTACCTGGTTTTTTATCGTGTTGAATTGACAGTTTTACCCCTGGACGCATATTGCCTGCGGCGCAACCACACACCGAATTTACCACTATTAAAAGTGTTCCTTTTGTGTTTTCAATTGTTTCATCTACTTGCGAAGGCGTCATCAACTCTTCAAAACCCACATTCAATAGATCTTCTTTCATCGGTTTCACTAATTCTGCTGGATACATATTTCTATTTTTATTCAAAGTTAAGCGATAAATACATCGCTAAATTTTAATTTGCTTTATTTTTTTGTTTTTTTAATATATCAAGTAGTTTGTCCTCTGACACCATGTAAAACCTCACTCCTTTGGAAATTCCTTCATTGTTTGGATATGGATAATCCCCTTTTCCCGGACTAAAATTATCACGGTGATAATGTTCGTCCCAATAGCTTAAAAATTCACTTGCATTTTTCATGTTTTTTGCTTCATCGACGATTGCCATACATCGCCGATCTGCGTATACCCCATACAAAGAATCATTAGTAGACTTCCAGAGTTCTCTCTTAGAATTTTTATTTAATACTTCCGAAGCAAAAAATGTTGAGTTTTTCAAAATTAAAAACTGCCTATTTCTAACAGAGTCGTTAGGCTGCAAATAGTTCACTTGATTGATATTGAATTGGGTTTTTAGTTGCTTTTGTCTTTGCTCATCTAATCCTGATAAATAATATGAAAAGTAGGTATCAAATAAGTCCCATGATTCCCGATCTGGAGAAGCCCATACATACCCTTCAGCTAATTGTTCATAATTTACCGGTAAAGACACACTGTCGCGTTCAAATGAAAAAAAATAAGGATCTAGGCCCGAAACAAGCCATTGCCTATTATTAAAAACTTTTAGATTGCTCGCATATTTAGATAAATAGGATTCGGAAAGGTTGTGTAGCCTTGTATTTTCAAATATTAGAACAGACGACAGCCTGGCTAACATGACTATATCAAATTTTGCATTGGCTTTGTTCATTTCTAAATGACTATTGATTTTATCTGGGGTAAGGGGTTTTATAATGATGCGGATACCACTATTTTTTGTAAATTCTTGAAACAGAACAGTATCTGCTAGTTTTAAATAATCAGACGCGATGACAAGTTGTTGATTTTCCGTAGGGCTCGCTTCTTCGATTGCACAGCCAAAAAGCAGTAAATGGCTTATAAAACAAGATATAAATAATACTTTCATTTTAGCTCATTCGAATTGATACAACCATTTCAAACAAAGCTACCAGCTCTCCCTCGGTGTTTCTAGCCTCTACGGGCAGGCTAAAATTTGTTCGCGCATTCGTATTTATCGCTTCTTCCATTTTTGTTTGAATGAGCACTCCTTTGTCACAGATAAAATCCACATGAGACTCCGGTCTCTTTATAAACTCCCCCTTTGCGCTTTTGAAAGCCAAACTTACTTTTTTTTTGATTCTCTCGCTGTGATAAAACACGAATAACCCAGCGGCAAGATCGGCACCAACATTCATTGCTCCAAAATACATGGAATTTAGGTGGTTTTTCGTTCTTCTTCTATATGGAATTCTGATGCACATTTCATTATCGCTGCAAGAAATAAGCTTAGGACGAACGTAATTAATCATTGGTATTTTAAAAACTCCTAATAAAAAAAGTTTCCACCGCATTTTTGATAAACTTAAATCATTCATCCTCCTGTTAGTTTTTTAATTTCATTAAGCTTCATTAATGCCTCTACGGGGGTAAGCGTATTTATATCAATGCCCATTAATTCTTCGTGAATTTGTTCTAACACGGGATCATTTAATTGGAAAAAGCTCAACTGCATATTTTGTTGATCCTTTGATCGCTTGTTTTTAGGATGCTTACCATTGGATAAAGAACTATGCGTGCGCTCGAGTTCTCTTAGTACTTCTTCGGCTCTTTGCACAACCAGAGGAGGCATTCCTGCCATTTTAGCGACATAAATACCAAAAGAATGATGCGATCCTCCTGGTTGCAATTTTCTTAAAAACAATACGCTATTTTTTGTTTCCTTCACGGAAACATTAAAGTTCCTAATGCGCTCAAAATGTTTAGTCATTTCATTGAGTTCGTGGTAATGAGTCGCAAATAAGGTCTTACATTTTACTCTAGGAAATTCGTGTAGGTATTCTGCAATAGCCCATGCAATTGAAATTCCATCGTAAGTGCTAGTTCCGCGACCTATTTCATCCAATAAAATCAAACTTCTCGAAGATATATTATTGAGTATACTTGCTGTTTCATTCATCTCTACCATGAATGTGGATTCCCCTGAGGAAATGTTGTCGCTGGCGCCAACTCTGGTAAATACCTTATCCGTCATCCCGAGGACGGCAGATTCTGCGGGTACAAACGACCCCATTTGTGCCATTAAAACAATCAACGCTGTTTGTCTCAAAATTGCACTCTTGCCACTCATATTGGGTCCGGTGATCATAATGATCTGTTGGGATTCATTGTCCAAAAACACATCGTTTGGTATATATTCTTGTCTGGCAGGTAGTCTCTTTTCAATAACCGGATGTCTTCCGTTTTTTATATCTATAGTGTATCCGTCGTGCAATTTGGGTTTACAATAGTTGTTGGAACTAGCAACTGAGGCAAAAGAACATAGACAATCCAACTTGGCAATTGCGCGAGCATTTGCCTGAATTATTGATACGTATGAGGCCATATCTAAAACCAACTGTTGATACAGTGAAGTTTCAATATTGAAGATCTTTTCCTCTGCTCCAAGAATTTTTGCCTCATAACTTTTGAGTTCTTCAGTGATATATCGCTCAGCATTTACCAGTGTTTGCTTTCGAATCCAGTCCATTGGAACCTTGTCTTTGTGCGTATTTCTCACTTCTATATAATATCCAAAAACGTTGTTAAAAGAAATTTTTAGACTTGGAATCCCTGTGCGTTCTGCTTCCTGATTCTGTAGTTTCTCCAAATAATCTTTGCTGCTCAGTGAAATATTTCTTAACTCATCTAATTCCATATCAACTCGTTCAGCAATTACTTGACCCTTACCTATTTGTGCTGCTGGCTCGTTGTGTAAATTCGTTGTAATCAAATCAATCATTGGTGCACAAGTGTTCAACTGAGCATTTAAAATCATTGTCGATTTATGCTTATTGCTTTCTAATAATTCCTTTAGTGGAGGAATTTGACATAGCGTTTTCTTTAGGTGGGATATTTCACGCGGGTTGATTTTTCCTGCGGCCACCTTTGAAATAAGCCGTTCCAAATCACCAATTTCTTTTAGTCTTTGAGTTAATTCAAACTGAACTTCTTGATGCGAAAATAAATAATCTACAATCTCTAACCGGTCTTCCACTGCTACTCGATCTTTTAGAGGTAAAACCATCCAACGCTTTAACAACCGGCCTCCCATCGGTGTACTGGTTTGATCAAGGATTTGGGCAAGGGTTATCGCATTATCGTTAACTGAATAAACCAGTTCAAGGTTTCTGATAGTAAAGCGGTCAAGCCAAACATATTTCTCCTCCTCTATTCGTGAAAGTGCTGTGATATGACCAAGTTTTGTGTGCTTATTTTCATTTAAATAATGTAAAATAGCCCCTGATGCAATGACTCCATCTTCCAATCCTTCAACACCAAAGCCTTTTAATGAAGCTGTACCGAATTGTTT
>VGMK01000083.1 GCA_016866375.1 Bacteroidota bacterium | reverse complement strand
GGATTACGAGCAATTTTAACGAGTGAGCCACACACCGTAATTGTTGGCGAAGCTCAAAATTGTCAAGAATTATTGGAGCAAGTGAAGTCATTTGAACCAAATATTGTATTGATTGATTATACCTCTGAGGGATTTTCGATTGATGTGATACCTCAGCTATTAAAAATTAACAAGGCACTTAAAGTGCTCGCCATAACGGACGAACAGAGCGCACAGGTATTGGTGGATGCCCTTCGTTCAGGAGTTACTAGCTATATAAAAAAAGATTGTGATCTGGTTGAAATTCAAGATGCCGTTAAAGAAACGAGTAGGGGTAATAAATTTTTTTGCGGGCAAATTCTTGAAAAAATTCAAAAAGCAAACATCGATGTAGATGATTTAGACGTCGGTTCTTTCACCTGCGGAGCAGTTGTCCTCTCTGATCGTGAAAATGAAATCATTATTCTTATTGCGGAAGGTTTAACCAATGAACAGATTGCTGAACAATTGTTTTTGAGCAAGCATACAGTAAATACACATCGTAAAAATATCATGGGAAAATTAGGTGTTAAAAATACAGCGGGTATTGTGATGTATGCCGTAAAAACCAAGTTAGTTTCGCCCAACAAGTTTTTATTTACGCCAGCCTACTAAAATTGCACTAACAGTTTTAAATTGACGCGCCGGTTGGTCATATAATTTGGCACTGAGAAAAAAGTACCGTTCACATCCTGAATCCATTGTTTCGATAGTACATTTCTAATTCCGAGCAAATTGAAAATTTCCAAGCTCACCTCGGCAGACTCAAATCTACTGATCCATTTATGTGTGGACTTTTTTGTCTGCTTTCCCAGTAAATTGTATGAAAATCCGATATCGACTCTAAAATAAGACTTCATCCTCAGGGTATCCTTGTATCGCTCGCGATCGGGAGGGCCATAGGGTAATCGAGACCCGTATTGTAATCCCATCTGCACAGAAAACTGCTCCAATCCGGGCATTTGATCCTGTATTAAAGTTCCAATGGTCAGTAATTGATCAGTAGGTCTGGGAATAAACCCTGGCTCAATGATCGCTGAATCAACTATTTCTTGATCCTCGCTATATCCGAAAATAATACGTTCCCCTGCCTGGTTGTAATATGCCTTGTAGTTGTCACCGGAAATATCCTCTCTAACGGACATGAGCCCAATTTTAAAAAATGATTCAATACCTGAAACAAACTCTCCGTTAATATTTGCGTCTAACCCATAGGCATAACCGCGGGCATTGTTGGTAGCGTAATATCGCGTCCGTACATTATCAATTTCGTAAGGATTAATGTTCCATAAGTATTTGTAGTAAATCTCCGAACTAAATTTAAACGGTGTATTCCTTCCCCACAAATGAAAAAAGTAATCTGTTCCTAAAATGGCATGTATGGATTTTTGAGACTGTACCTTGAGCTGTAAGTTCCCGAAAAAATCGCGGTATTCTCGATATAAAGGCGGCTGATAATACAAACCCGAGCAAAATCGGTAAACTACTTGTCTGCGAATCAATTTATCATTTTGAATCATATAATTCCTCGGGAAATACTGAATGGACACGCGTGGAGTTAGAAAGAATTCCTCATTTAAAGAGGTAAATCCGGCGCGAGAACCAAGAGAAATTGCCCATCTAGATGCCGATTCCTCAAGAGTGTCTTTCCAAAATTGTTTTTCTTTTTTACCCTTATCGAATTTTCTGTAGGGCACGAAAACAGCGAAATCTTTTTTGATTAAGGAATGGATAAAATTCCATTGAACAAATGCCGTAGTTCGAGAGCCTTTTAAGTTTGCTCGGTTTTTTACGGTCTCAAATAATTCAACCTCATTTGGTGATCCTTGCGGTAAACTGTAGCCCGCAGAGTCAAGTAATTTCCATTCACTCAATGTATCAGAAAATTGGTCAAGTTGAAAGTTTATTCCCCATTTTACCTGATGCTGACCTAAGGTGTTGCCTGTTTTTCTTGGTTTAAAACGAAATTCTCCTTCATGATAAATATTTGCAATGTTTGCTTTTAATCGATTTCTACCGTGATTCAAAAAAGAACCAACTCCCAGAACAGCTATCGAATCACCAAACTCTTCTTTTGATGGATCAGTTTCTAATTGGTTGATATAATATTGCCCAAGGATATCAAAATATTCCTTTTCATCAGAGTGAAAAATTGTTGTGTAAAAATCTAAATTCATTTGCCTTGATGGTTTATATTTCAAGGCGAGACCACCCATGCTTGTCTCGAATGATGTTTGTTCTTGCCCCTCAAAATAAATCACAAACCTGTATGCTTCATTTGCAACACCGAAATCTGTTTTTTGAGTTTCTGGACTAAACCTAAAGTTATTCGACGAGTAGTGGCCCAAAAGAACTAAATCTGTTTTTTCATTCAGTGTAAAGGTGCCAAGAAATTGGGCGTCGATAAAAACCGGATTATATGCTCCTTTGGTGGGCAATGAATTTAAAAAATAACCATTCGACCTATAGCGAGACCCTACCAAATAATTAAAGCGGTGATTTACACGTTGACCCGCATAACCCTCTACACCGAGAAGTGAGACGATTCCACCTCCTTCAAGACTGTCAGGAGATTTGTAAGTAATGTCTAAAACAGAACTTAATCGATCGCCATAATTGGCTTGGAATCCACCAGCTGAAAATTGAAGCGATTGTACCAAGGAATTGTGAATGAAGCTCATACCTTCTTGTTGGCCACTTCGGGTGAGAAATGGTCGGTAGATTTGAAAGCCATTCACGTAAACCAAGTTTTCATCGTAATTTCCACCACGAACATTGTAATTTGACGTAAGCTCATTGTTGCTTGTTGCAGGGGTGCTGTAAACAAGACTTTTTTCTACTGACCCCGTGATTTTGCGATAGTCCAATGGCTTCAGATATTCAATCTCAAAAGGGTCCCTCTTATCTTCTCTCAGGGTAATCTGCCCTGCACTGAGAACATCAAACTTTACGGTTTCTATTGTTTGTAAAGAGTTTTGATTTATCAATACCTCCAGGCGAATACTCTTGCTATCGTATCGGTACCTAATTTTTAAGGTGTCCCCTAGATTGGCATAAAATGAATATAACCCTGAAGAATCGCTCATAAACGTATTTCTCGGGTACAAGTCCACCTCAACAATCACACCGGGGAGGGCCTTATTGTTTTTAGAGAAACACTTTCCGTTGACTTTTACTAGTTGTGCCATCACTGAAAACGTAGAGGTAAGCATAAACACTAGAAAAATGGAAAGTTTCATAGATGTAAAATTAAATTTTTAACGTGTTAGTATCGTATTTATTTTTTTGTGTTTTGAATACCCCTGATAAAAGTTTAATTTTGTAACCATTGCATAGCAAAACCGAATAAATTGGTTTTCTAAATTTAATACTTATGAAAAAAACTACAATTTTCCTTCTGTTTCTGTTTTGTTCGTGTGGTTTGAGCTTTAGTCAATTCAGCCCAGAAAAGTTCTTAGGTTATACGGTTGGGACAAATTTTACGAGACATGATCGCGTTGTTGCTTATTTTCAGGCATTGCAAAATAATTTCCCTAATGAGGTGAAAACGGTTTCCTATGGGAAGACTTATGAGGGAAGAGAATTACTCACCGTTTTTATTGGCGCTGAGGAAACAATAAAAAATCTTGAAGAAATTAAGAAGAATCATGCGCTTTTAGACAAGGAAAATTTATCTATCGTGTGGTTGAGTTATAACGTACACGGCAATGAAAGCTCCGGAACAGAGGCTGCGATTGAGACGGCATACAGATTAGTTACAGATAAAAAGGAATACTTAAAAAATGTTCTTGTGATCATAGATCCTTGTTTAAATCCAGATGGAAGAGATCGCTATGTTAATTTTTATTATCAGTATGGAAATTTACCGCATGATGCACTGAGTTTCTCTGCAGAACACAATGAAACTTGGCCCGGTGGAAGGTCTAACCACTATTTATTTGACCTGAATAGAGATTGGGCATGGATGACGCAAATCGAATCAAAACAACGTGTTGCGATTTATAATCAATGGTTGCCTCATGTGCATGTTGATTTTCACGAGCAAGGGATCAATGAGCCGTATTATTTTCCCCCTGCAGCGGAACCATACCATGAGGTGGTAACCAATTGGCAACGTGATTTTCAGAAAGAAATTGGTAAAAATCACGCCTCCTATTTTGATAAGGAGGGATGGCTGTATTTTTCTAGAGAAATTTTTGATTTGTTGTATCCAAGTTATGGGGATACATATCCGGTTTATAGCGGCTCTATAGGAATGACTTATGAACAAGGTGGAAGTGGGCGTGCTGGACTAGCCGTAATTACCCAGGTTGGAGATACCCTGAAACTCACTGATCGCGTGCAGCATCATGTCACAACTGGCTTATCTACAGTTGAAATGGCCTCCAAAAATACTTCCAAATTAATTAAAGAATTTCAGTCTTTTCATGTAAATAAAAATTACAAATACAATTCTTTTATTATTTCTGGTGAAGAACAGTGCCTTGCCCCTTTAATCGTTTTGCTGGATAATAATCGAGTGGAATACAGTCTTGGAGCTGCGGGTTCTTCCGTAAAAGGATATAATTATTCAACTAAAAACCAAGAACAAATAAAACTTACTGGTAAAGAATTAATTATTTCTACAAATCAACCCAAAGGGACCCTGGTAAATGTTTTATTCGAGCCAACAACCTACTTATCAGACTCACTAACTTACGATATTTCCGCCTGGACACTTCCTTATGCTTATGGATTAGATTGCTGGGCATCAAAAGAATTGGTGAAAACGGGAATCACAAGAGATTATAAAAAAACACCTATTTCAAATTCACTTGATATGAATGCATATGCTTATGTAGTAACATGGAATTCATTTCAATCTGCAAAATTTCTCGCACATACCTTGAATGCTGGAATGAGGGTTTATTACAACGAGAAACCTTTTGAGACGCAAGGGAAAAAGTTCAATGAAGGTTCTTTAATTTTCCTGCTCAAAGAAAATAAGTTGCCCGATTTTATAGAGCAACTTACAAGATTATCGAATGAACATCAAGTTGAGGTAATATCAATTAAATCAGGATTTGTGGATAAGGGAATAGATTTTGGGTCTTACGCTGTAAAACCTATTGAAGTTCCTTCAGTTGGTATAGTAATGAGTGAGAATTTCTCTTCATTAAGCGTGGGTGAAGTTTGGCACTTCTTTGAACAACAATTGCAGTATAAAGCGCATTTAATTTGGCAATCTGATTTAGACGCTTCCTTGAAACAGATCAATACGCTTATTATTCCTGAAGGTGAACACGATTTAGCGGATAATCAGTCATTTTTAAATTGGGTAAAAGACGGTGGTCAAGCCATTGTAATCGGGAATAGTGCAGCGGGATTTTGTAAGGAAGAATTCGGTATTTCCGAAAAGGAATTTAAAGATTCAACTACGGATGTTGAATACGCCCAACTCGAACGTCAACAAATTAGCTCAACTATTATCGGCGCAATATTTAAAACGCAGTTTGACCATTCACACCCTTTGTCCTTCGGGTTGAAAAAGTACCACACCTTAAAACTTTCATCAACTGCTTATCAAATGAAAGATGCTGCAGTAATACGTATAGAAAAAGATGCAAAACCTGAAAATGGATTTGTTGGGTATAAAGTGCTTGACAATCAGTCAAATTCTTTGGTGGTTGGGAAAATGCTATACGGGAAGGGCCATTTTATCTATTTAGTTGATAATCCGCTGTATAGAGGGTTTTGGGAACAAGGAAAGCAGCTATTCAGTAATGCTATATTTTTTGAGTGATTTATTTATGCAAAAATTGTGTTATAAACTGCACACTGTTAAAAACTTTTTTTTTGATTTTTATGTTGTTCAAAATTTTTATTGCTAATTTTCACTATACTTAAATATGATAAATTATGGAAAACGACAAAATTATTAGAGATCCACAAACGGAGGAATTCGATTTTGGAAAACACGCGTTAACCGCGCTTTATGGCTCACTTTATTACCTAATTGTTTACATCCCATTCATTCTGCCATATAATATTTGGGGGAAAGCGGCCACTCGAATCAGCCACATTTGGGAAAACAAATCAATAGTATACCAAGAAGGTGAAAAAGTTTATCCTGTGCATTCATTTTATTTTATGTATTTCGTTAATTTTATGATAGATGCGCTAATCTTTTTGATTTGGATTCTTGGATTCTTATTTTTTAGTTATACGTTTTTTATAGAATTCAAAGCAAAGGGACCATTTTTTGAAACCTATTTAATACCATTATTCATGACATACGTTTCTGTTATTTGGTTAAAAGCTGGAAAAGAAATACTGCATTTCTTACTAAATAACATGGTGGTTTGGTTCTTGGATGTTATTGCAGCTATCGGAAGATTCTTGAAGCACATGTGGGGATTGAATTTTATATACAGAAAGAAAGATTAAAATTAACATTTTTGATAAAAACCTCCTTCGGGAGGTTTTTTTTGTTTCTATCTTTTTTTGTTGAACACAAATCCCTATCTTTGCATCGTATTTGAAAGGTTCACATACTACATAATAATTATTTAAAGAATATTAGAATGTATTTAGATTCAATAAAGAAGAAAGAAATTTTCGCTAAACACGGGGGCTCCGAAACGAACACTGGTTCAACTGAAGGTCAAATAGCACTGTTCTCATTTAGAATTAATCATTTGACGGAGCACCTCAAGAAAAATCGCAAAGACTTCGGAACGCAACGTGCACTTCAGTTACTCGTTGGAAAACGCAGAAGCCTTTTAGATTATTTAAAGGGAAAAGACATTGAAAAGTACCGTGCTTTGGTAAAAGAATTAGGTTTACGTCGTTAATTCTTTTATCGAGTAATAGGAATAGTTTATGGAGAGGGGACATTCGGCAGTTGTCGGGTGTCTTTTTTTTGTTGTTGTAAGAGTGAGAATTATAGTTAGAGGTTTTGAGAGAATGAGGAAATGAAGGAATGATGTAATGACTGATTGAGAGAATGAAAAAACACAATTTTAGAGAAATAAAAATTTGGCAAGAATCAGTAGTAATGGTGAAGGAAGTATATGAATTTAGCACTCAGCTCCCAACAGAAGAGAAATTTGGAATCACATCACAAATTAATCGTTCTGCAGTTTCCATTCCCTCCAATATTGCCGAAGGATCTGGCAGGACAACTAATAAAGAATTTGTTAGGTTCTTAGAAATAGCCATCTCATCAAGTTATGAGTTGGAAACACAATTAATTTTAGCTGAGGATTTATTCAATATGTCATCTAAAGAATTAATTAAAAATCTCAATGCTTTGCAAAATAGGATTGGTGGTTTCACTCGACAAATTAAGAGTAGAATTGAAAATGATATTTAATTCGTTAGGTCATTCACTCTTAAAATCATTCACTCGTTAAATAAATAAGTAAATAAATAAAAATGAATATAGGTTTAAGAAAGTCAATGATTACCGGCGGCAAGGAGATAAGCGTCGAAACCGGAAAATTGGCAAAACAGGCCGATGGGTCTGTAGTGGTGCGCATGGGCGACACCATGTTATTGGCAACAGTTGTTGCGGCACCAGACGCAAAAGAAGGCGTGGATTTTTTACCGTTAACAGTAGATTATCGGGAAAAATATGCGGCCGCAGGAAGATTTCCAGGCGGTTTCTTTAGAAGAGAAGCGCGTCCTTCAGAAACAGAAATTTTGGTAATGCGTTTAGTAGATCGCGCGCTGCGTCCATTATTCCCAGATGATTATCATGCAGAAGTACAAGTGATGATTCAATTGCTTTCGTATGATGGCATCAATAATCCAGATGCTCTCTGCGGTTTTGCTGCCTCTGCAGCTATAGCCGTTTCGGACATACCATTTAATGGGCCGATGTCAGAAGTACGAGTAGGTCGCATTAATGGATCCTTCGTAGTAAATCCGACCATGCAGGAAATGGAACAATCCGACTTAGATGTGGTAATTGCAGGAACAGCTAAAGATATCAATATGTTGGAAGGAGAAATGAAAGAAATTTCAGAGGAGGATTTAATAGCAGTAATAAAAGTGGCTCACGAGGCAATCAAAGAACAATGTCAGTTTCAACTTGATTTGGCAGCTGAAATTCCAACGGCTAACCCAAAAAGAGAATATTGCCATGAAATACATAACGAAGAAGTAAGAAATCGCGTGTATG
>VGMK01000082.1 GCA_016866375.1 Bacteroidota bacterium | reverse complement strand
AGGCACTTTTGTTGATGGGCATGGGCTAGTTTTTTTCAGGTAAACAAGCGCAAATGAAATCTAACTGCATTTGAATGTTTAACAAACAAGTCTCTTTATCTTGGCCAAATGGAATTGTAATCGGAAAGACAAGCTTTCGGTAGTTATTTTCATTGATTACGAGGTAGTCAAGACCTGCTGCCTTGAGATTAGCTTCGAACTGTGGCATTTCAGGAAATGGAACTTTGCCTTTATTTTGCCATGTGGAGCCATAAAGAACCAACCAAATAGGATGTGCGTGTTCTTCCCAATAGCGCGCATGTAATTCCAAACCAGCCGTATAGTAATCTCGAATAAGGAACCACCTCTGAAAAGAATTTCTGCCCCCGCCGTAAGATAAATTCTTGGTATTGTAATTAGGATTTGCATCAACGGTAGCATCGATCAATTCGATCATTTGTGTGTATTTTCTGTAGGCATTGAAATCAAAATCGCCTACTTCAAAAGGCAAAAAATCCGGACTCAGCATTTTTAGAATCATTTGCTGTAATTGGTCCAAGTCTGCTTTGAGGTGTGGTTCGGTATAATCAATGCGTTCAATTAGAAAACCCATCAACTCTTCCCAAGAAAGCAACCCAATTGACGCAAAATCATTGAAAATTATATTATTACCAGAAAACTCATATGCTATTTTGCCACCTACCTCAAGTTCCATTTTTTGAATGATTTCATTCTTTAATATTGGAATGCGTTGCTGAGGAACAAGAAAAAATAAACACTCACCTTTTTGCTGATTTAGCTTTTGAAGATACGTTAAAGGCTGATTTTTTGTCAATTTAGCCCAAAACTTGACCTCGATTAGCAACTTTTGCTGACCCGAAAATAGCAGCGCTAAATCGGGAATAGAAGCATCATTGGAATCGCTGAACTGCGCTGAAATGAGATCAATCAACGCACGTAACAGTGCAAACTTGTAAGTAGAAGTTTTACTCTCTCGCTCGATGATTTTTTGGAAAATCAGGATGGTTTGTTCTGTACTTTGGTTGCTCATAGAAAAACAATCGTCTAATGTATGAAAATAGGTTGAGGTATTTAAAAAGTTCAGAACAGAACATAAAAAGTTTACGACCTTCTTACCTACTTTTGATATGTTAAATCATACAACATGTCCGAAAAAATCAAAAAACTCATCCCATACAAATACTATTTAATCGAAATGAGCCCCTACCGTCCATTAAGGCTCGATTGCGAGGTTTGCAAAACCACAAGCTCATTTTGTGGCCACATGCGCTTGAATACATCGAATGGGTGTGTTTACCTCTGGCACTATCAATGTCAAGATTGCGGCAAACTCACCTACTCCGATGAGAAAGCAGAAAAGGGCACAATTGTAGCCTTGAAAGAACGCTGCGAATGTGGTGGCCAATTCAGGCGAGACAAAAATATATTTTGCACATCTTGTCACTATAGAAAGTCGGATGAAAACAGGTCTGAAGAAAAACTAACCGCAACAAAAAAACAACTTGACGCAATTAAAAAATCAAATGATGCTGAGGAAATGACTTTGCCATTTGCGAAAAGTGAGTTTTTTGAGTTTATTTAAGAACATAGTTTTTATATTTGCATACTATAATTACCAATAAACAATGAAGACAATTGATTTATTTTGTGGGTGCGGCGGCATGACATTAGGATTTCAGTGGGCCGGTTTTGATTCAATTATTGCTTCTGATATCGATGAAAACTGTGGGAAAACCATTTCGAGAAATTTCCCAAAGACTAAATTTCTTTTAGGGGATATTTCAAATATTGAAAAAAATAAATTTGACCTAATATTACAAAGGCACACAATTGATATCATTACAGGTGGACCTCCTTGTCAAGGTTTCAGCTTAGCTAATAAAAATAGAAATAAAGTTGAAGACGATCCAAGAAACCGTTTATTCTATGAGTTTGTAAAAGTTATTAAGTGGTGTAACCCTAAAGCATTTGTGATGGAGAATGTCAAAGGTTTACTTTCAATGCATAAGGGTGAAGTTATTAAGACAATATTAAATGAATTTGAAAATGCAGGCATTGGCTACAACTGTGATTTCAGGGTCTTAAAAGCTTCAGATTTTGGGGTTCCGCAAAACCGAGAAAGGGTAATTTTAATTGGTTTTAGAAAGGACTTAAATCTTTACCCTGAATTTCCTGAAAAATCAAACAAAATAGTATCGGTTGAGGAAGCTATAATGGATCTACCTCAAATTAATGCAGGTGAGGGGACTGAAGGCATGGAATACATCGAAAAAGCTTCTAATGATTACCAAAAACTAATGCGAAAAAATTCAAAATTAGTATTTAATCATGTTGCAATGAAGCATACTCAACGGCTTATTGAAAGGTTTAATGCTATTAAGCCAGGTCAAAATTTAATTGATGTTTGGGAAAGTCATGGTGCAGTAAAAAGAGGTAAGCCTGGTGAAAAATCAGAAATTAAATTTAGTCAGAATAATCAAAGATTACATGGAGATAGACCTGCACCAACAATTGCTGCATCATTTCAAAGTAATTTTATACATCCATATCTGAATAGAAATTTCACTGCAAGAGAGGGAGCAAGGCTCCAATCATTCCCTGATGATTTCGTTTTTGAAGGAATGAGGACAAAAATGAGTTGGGAAATCGGATTGAGCCAATACCAACAAATCGGAAATGCCGTACCACCATTGATGGCAAAAGCAGTAGCAAATAAGATTAAAGAAATACTTATATATGGTAATTCTAAAGATTTAGGTTTCAAAAAAGCTAAACAGACTAAATTAGAATTATAAATATTTTTTCAACGCAATTTCAAATTGATGAATCGCACTTTCCAATGATGTTCTTGTCAACTCCTTATAGTAATCTGATTTATGAATCGGTTTGTCCACTTTTCTTTCACCTTCCAAAAGAGTAACTATTTTCAAATCCACATCAAAATAAGAAAATAAAGTATGTGTTGAAGGGCTTCCAGTTTTTACTGTTTTTGATATTGATGAATAATCACCACCTAATTGGCTTTCAAGTTGAATTAAAAAACAATTTAGATTTGGCCAGGCTTGTTTCATTAAGGTGAAATCTACTAAAATTCTTTTCATCATTGCATTTTCTGTATATGCCTTACATTCAGCACCTACCACCAAAACTCCATCAATATTGCAATGCACATCAGTTTTTATGGAATAATAATAATTATCTATATTTTCCAATATAAATTTTCTTATATCAGAATTGGTTAATTCATTTATATAATCTTTACGAATTGGAAGTTTTTTTATTTGTTTTTCGAAACTAATCCGGTTTGGGTTTCCGCCTATTTTAAGCCAAGCTATTTCGAGAATCAATTTTGTAATATTCTCTACAAGCATTCCTTTACCAGCTCGAATAATACCACCATATGCTCGATCACTTTCATCGTTATTAGCTCTAGATTCTATTCCCTTTACTAGCAGATTATAAGCTAAAATTATCTCATCTATTTTATCCATTGAATATTACCTATTTGTTGAAAATCGCCCTAACTGTTCCTTTAAGTCGTCTGAACTTTGCACATCATTTAATTCAACTATATCAATTTCGAAGAGATCAGAAAAAGTTTTAAAAGTTGATCCATCTGTACGGGTCCTAGTCGTTCCTCGCGGAAAATATTTTCGTTTGCTTACGAATGTTTGTTTATCTATCCAACCACAAACAGTTAATTCGAAATTTTTTTTGTTGTAGCTGCAAAAAATATAAACTTCCGTACTAAAATAATCTTGAAGTTTAAGAAAATTATTTGTGTAGTTTCTTCTGACATCAGTTGTTCTACCCATTGTTTTTACGTCAATTTTCAACCCCGCATATACTATATCTATTCCATCGTCAAATCCACTTTGTCCATTAACCAAATCTAAATCAAAAAATGTCATTACCACACTTTGACCGATTATACCTGTTAATTGTTGTTCTGGCGTGCCATTGGCTTGGTTTCTTTGACCAAAATTATAAATTTCAATTTGAGATTCACAATGTTGAATTATACTCTCACTTACTTTTATCTTGAACATAAAAAAGGTTTGTTATTTCCACTGAAAGTGCACTTGCAATTTTTTGGATGTTTAGCAAAGTAATGTTTTTTTCCGCCCGTTCAATCATTCCAATATATGTCCGATGCAAGCCTGCTTTGTAAGCGAGTTCCTCTTGAGTCATATTTTTTTGTGAACGCAAATCGCGAACAGCATGCCCAAAACTCTCCAATATACTGTCTTTCATTTGATGCAAATTAATAATTTAAAGTTATGTTGTCTTATTCAACAAACCAACATACTATAATTAGCATTTTGAATTACCAATTTTGGTTCAATAAAATATTTGGGAAACCTTCCCTTGAACAGTAACGATATTAGATTGAGTTTTTGGGAGAGGTCAGAGGACTCACACACAAAAAAGAAATCAATATATCGAAATGGTTTGTCTAGGAATATATCCTAAAAACACCCCCGGCAATAAAGCCTTTTGTCATTTTCAAATAAGGAAAAATAGGTTGAGTTTATTAAAAAAGTAAGCGTCTTTTTTGCGATATTTAAATTCCATTAGCCGTTAATGTTAAAATTTTCCATCCCCATTGATTTTTCTTTTTATTGAAAGATAATATCGCTTTACCTTTTATGAGTTGATCGTTTTCTAGACTCATTTTAGTAATTAAGTTGGGGTCTACAAAAATGTCGTCTACAAATCCAAATTTTCCTTCTAGATTCAATTTCAATTTTCCTTCAAAGTTTTTAATTGCTTGTGATGTTTCTTGCTTAGATTCTTCAATTGACAGTAACTTATAAAATCCATCTTTAGATGCACCAGCAAATCTAACATCATATAACTGCCCAATAGTTGGTTTCTTTAAAAAGCCACGATAAGAGAAAAACCCGTGCTTATTTTCATTTATGACAAAGTTCAGAACTTGTTTATCATGATTTACAAACTCTACAACAATTAATTCTTCTGGAATATCTTGAAACAATAATTCTTCAGCCTGTTTTAAGTGCATCAAATACAATTCCGAATTATCTCTTTTGGAATTTGCCGATTTGTACCATTCCATTTCTGTCCATTGCATGATTTGGTTTGGAATCTTCCATTGATGTTTATCCCTTGTTGAAATTATTTTTTGAATTTCCGTTTTCGCTTCGCTGAACATACTTTTATGAATGAGCATTTCAGCAAATGATTGTCTTAATTTTATTAAAAAGTCTTCGGGTGTTTTAAGGCTCAAGGCTTTACAATAGCACGCAAACTGAATTTCTTTGTTCTCTAAAAATATTTCTGCCATTAGTTCCCATACCCAGAAATCATTTCTTTTTTTCTTAGCAAAAGGTAAAAATGCAGAAAGCACATTTTCATCATTCCCCAAAGCTAAAAGAAGTTTTGCTTTGAAATAAGGTGGATATTGATAGTCAGGATGTGTCTCAATCAAATAATCCAATTTTGGCAAGAATGATTGGATCTTATCTTTGTCGATCACTTTTTGCTGACCAAAAGCATCTATAGGTGTTCCCTCCAAAAGCTTTTTTGAATAGGCAATGTATGCTTGTTCGGCAATAGACATTATTTTTTTGCCATTATATTCCTCTTTTAAAAAATCTTCGGAACGGAAGTTGTCAAGATTCCACCAGTCAGCAAAAGTCAGGTATCCAGACCAGTTTTGATAGCCTTTATGAAACGCTTTGTAAATAAAGGAATAAGCCTCAGATGGTTTAGTGAAATGGAAAGTACTGGTCAAATCGAATAATTCATTGATCTTTACAAAATCAACTTGCTCTGTTTTTTGTAAAGAAAAAACTATACTACCTATTTGCCAAGCACAATTATCAAAGACCATTTTCTCGTCCTCAGGCAATTGCAAATCACTTATCTTTATTAAATATCCTTTGAATTCTTCATATTGCTCTAGTTGAGCATATTTTTTGAGGTAATCATAATAAACCCAAGCGGCGGCACGCTTATTCCAAATATTCTCGGAATCTAATTCTAAAGCTTGATTAGCCATTTGTAAAGCTTCATCAAGTTTACCTGCTTGTCTTAGTTCTTTGATTGCTTTAGATGACATAATCAGCCTCTTTAAGATTATTTACAATGGTTTTAACTTTAGCAAGGAGTTCAGGGCTATCGCATTTGTTTTCCAAAGGCAATACTCTTCCAAAGAAACCCGCACCATCATATTCAAAATCAATTAAACATGATTTGCCATTTTTTTCAATTGAATATCTTTCTTTATATTGAAGATGCTGAATTTTGACTACTCTTTCATCTTCCGAAAGGCCTTTGTTTAGAAAATCGAAAAGATTTTTCAAGAATGGCTTCTCTTCTTCGATGGCTACATCAAATTCAATTTGGGTTAAAATTCCCTCGACATTATTTCGACTAACTACCACAGGGGAAGCACCATCAAGAATTTTAATAATGGCCTCAAAAAACTCATTAGAATTAGTTTGTGCTGGTACATTTTGAAAATTGCTCTTGAATACATTTTGACCGTTAACCCAATATTTGAATGCGGCCGTTTGTCCTTCTCTCCTGAAGATATAACGTATTTCATACCCAAATTTCTGCCACGATTCAATATCTATGTAATGCTTCCTAAGATTATACCATCTGTGAATGAAATGGTCTTGGATGGTTAACGGGGCATCAACTAAACCATATTTTTCTAATTCTGGTAAAACCTCAATAATGTTAATTTCTATTGTAGGATTTGATTGTCCTGTCAATACGTTAAAAGCTTTTTGAACATTAACATCTATAAAATCCATGCCTGAAAAGGATGAAAAAAATGGTGGATTGATACAAAAAAGCTTCTTAGATGCCCTCGTAACTGCTGTATAAGCCCAACGATAAAAATCTGAATTTGGCTTACCTGAAGGATCATGTTCCAATTCATAAAAGTTGAAATTAGTCTTTGCACCTCTATCCCAAAAAACAAATGCATTTGCCCATTCACCACCTTGGGCTTTATGGCAGGTTACTGCATATCCATATTTCAAAAGAATACAGTTGAAATACTTATCCTTGATAATAGCGTCCTTAAATTCCTGAGTACCCTTTTTAAGTTTGGGATACCTGTTTTTAAAATCTACATAAAGAGCTCTTTGCTCTTCCGGTTTGAGGTAATTATCACCGTATAAGTAGTTCTCTAAAATATATCCATTTATAGTTTTGGGCTGATTATTTTCATCAGGTAGAACAAGGCTTATTCCTCTCCAAGTTAATCTGACAGTTTTTGTTTTCCCTTTTTCAAGGTAAAAACTTACTTCTCTGCTTTCAACTGAAGAACTTGCTTCTGAAACTACTGCAAATTCACCATTCATTATTCCTAAACGGTAATTATTCCCTCCAATAATAACTGTGTCAGATGCCTGAATAGGTAAATCAGTTCCAAATTTATCTTTACGGATAGCAAGATTTAAATCAAGTGCTGTTTTGTTTTGATAGCAAATGATGATTTTTTGCTCTTGTTGAGAATTATAAGAATCAAGATAATCTTGATATTTAGGATTGAAAATGTCTCTATTGTTTTCTCTTAAATCAAAATCATTGAAATAACCAGAGGTGAGACATTGCCTTATTTTAGTAGCTGATATCAAAATACTATTATTGGCATCCTGCCGTTTAACTTCCTTCATTTCAGTATGCTTCACTGAAACCTTATAAGTTTCAGTAAGATAATTTTGATCAAGTGCAGGAGAAAATTTCATTCCAATTGGTGGCAACTGAGCAGGGTCACCTATGAAAATGATTTTGCTCGTTGTGGTTTCTTCTTGTATTCGTGAATAAGAAACAAGGTCTCTCAATAAATGCCCACTTCCAAAACGAAAAAATTCACCTTGACTCAAAACATCACTGAGCATAGATGCTTCATCCACGATAAGTATTGAATTATAAACTTCAGTATTGTTTCTGATTTTATAATTATATAGAAATGACAAATCATTTTCTTCTTCACTTTGTTTAATCTCTTGCAATTCTTCAAAACTGTAGATACCTTTATGAATGGTGGTAGATTCAAACCCTGTTTTTTGATTTATGACTTTTGCAGCTCTACCAGTGGGTGCCATCAATTGATATCTCTTCTCTAATGATTGAAGATATTCGACAAATCCTTTGAGTAGAGTTGTTTTACCACTTCCGGCATAACCCTTTAGAATAAACACCCGCTCGTCACTTTCTAAAAATGCATGAAGCATTTCTAGCGTATTGCGTTGATCTTTCGTAAGATTTACATGTCGGAAATGGTC
>VGMK01000081.1 GCA_016866375.1 Bacteroidota bacterium | reverse complement strand
GAAGTGTGGGTGTAAGGTACCGTTGAATTTTTAGCCACTATATCCGGTATGCGTATGTGAAACAATTGCTTGTAGCTATTTTCAATTATTTTTTGTGCCGATTCGGATAAATTGTACTGCTTTTGGAACCCCCAATATTTCCAAGCAACATCTATTTCGTTATTTCCATTGAATAAAACCACACAAGGATGTTTAGATAATCTAAATGACTGAAAATCAATTTCTTTTTCAATATTAGTTGTGAATTCACTTTCACCCGGGTACATAGCGCAAGCAAACATGAAATCGTGCCAAACCATTATTCCATTTTGCGAGCATTGCTCATAAAAATAATCATCAAAATAGGTACCTCCTCCCCATATCCTGACCATATTAGCCTTGGAATCTTTGATTTGACTTAACAAGGTGTCGTAAATATTTTTGTTGAGTTCAGACAGAAAAACCTTCGGTGGAATTATATTCATACCTAAACAGAAAATTTCTTTTTCGTTGATGGAGAGAGAAAAGGTGGTGCCTATTGAGTCTTTGTCTTGGCTGAGCACCACGGATCTTATGCCGAAATAAAATGCTCGTTTTTCAATAATTTCGCCTTTGCTGTTTAATAAAAGTAGGGTATCTAAATAAAGATGTGATGCTCCCAAACCCACAGGTTCCCATAATCTAGGTTGTTCAATCTGAATCGAAACATCGATTTTATTTTTTGCCTGTTTTACAACCGTACTTGGAACATATTTCGAGCGAATCAAGCCACTGAACGAAGAGTCAAGTTTAATTTGTGCGGTTAAAGAAGCAACATTTTGTTTGATCTCTCGCGTAAGAACCGATATGTCTTGAATTAATGGTGTTCCATTTGTATAAAAAATGACGGGCTTATCCATTCCTATGGTATTCATTCGCGCAGTCCAGTCCCAACCAAAGTGAAATTGTGGTTTTCGTGTTCTTGATGAAATGAAGATACTATCCACATCATTTGGTGCGGGATAATGAAACTCTTCTTTTTGAAATTTCTCTTTGTGATAGAGCTTGGGAGGTGTCAGAATAATTTCAATGGTGTTTACCCCATTTTTCAATAAATTTTTCAGGCAAATTTTATGAGGAATAAAATAGTTGTCTGCAGCATATAACACTTCTCCATTTAAAAATACTTCACCATATGTATCAATATTTTCAAAAATAAGTGTTGCATCCCTATTTCCTTCACTTAGATTGGCATTAATTTCTGTTTTTAATCTCCATGAATAATCTTCAACCCATCTGAATTTTTCATCATTTTCTTCTTTAAACGGAGCGGGCAATTCTCCAGCTTCTATTAATTTTTGCTGAATGCTGCCAATATTTCCAAACGATTTCCACTCATTTTTGATGGGATGATAATAGTCCCAAGTGAGTGTATCTTGACTGCTAATTTTTACCCAAATCGAAAAGAAAACAATTGTAAAAACAGCACTTTTCATTTCTACCAATTTCTGTCGAATGGTGCATCCACCATTCTATCGTCGTCTGTTGTCTTCAATGCGTAATTAAAACCGGCATAAACAGAGTATGCTCCAATATTACCTTTCTTATCCATAGCGAGAAAACAACATTGAAGATTGGTTAAATCTTTATTTTTCTTTATGATTCTGTTCACAGCTTCCTTACAAGCCTCTAAGGGCGAAAACCCATGTCTCATGAGCTCGACAACGGTATGGCTTCCTGCAATTCGAATGATTGCTTCTCCTAAACCCGATGCGGTGCAAGCACCAATTTCGTTGTCAACAAAAAGTCCTGCACCGATTATGGGGGAGTCACCAATTCTTCCGTGCATTTTGTAAGCCCATCCCGATGTAGTGCAAGCTCCACTTAAGTCACCAAATTGATCCATCGCAATTAGACCAATAGTGTCGTGATTTTCGTGATTTATTTCAGGTTTTTTGAAAACTTCTTTATTTTCTCGTCTCCATGTTTTCCAGTCTTTTTTTACCTCCGGCAGGGGAGTTTTACTCGTTTCGAAACCATAATCAAGGGCGAATTTTTTGGCACCATCTCCAACGAGCATCACATGTTGTGTTTTTTCCATTACAGCTCTCGCCACAGAAATAGGATGTTTTATTCCTTCTAAAAATCCAACTGCACCGCACTTACCTTCATGGTCCATGATGCAGGCATCGAGCGTTACATGGCCATCCCGATCCGGCCTTCCTCCAATTCCTACACTGCGATTGGTGATATCTGCTTCAGTAACTTTGACGCCCTGTTCGACCGCATCCAAGGCCTTTCCGCCATGGATTAGCACATCCCAAGCCGCTCTGTTGGCCTCTAATCCGTGAATCCAGGTGGACAAGACTATAGGACCACTTGCTTTTGATTCAAAGGAATGTTCTAACAATTCTGTGCCTTTCAGAGGGTTCACCATCGAAAGCGCACCCGTTGCTAGTCCAAGTTTAACAAATGACCTTCTTTTCATCGTCCATTTTTTTTGCGAAGTTCAGCAGCCAGCCATTTTTGAAAATCGTCAGCATTTTTCGCGTGTTCCACTCCGGAAACCGCAAAATTGTGTCTTCCTGAATAATCAGGTTTTGCGCACATGTAAATGAAATCTACATTTGCCCGATTCAGTACGGCATCAACAACCTTCGGAGAGGGCAAACATATTGGTCCAGGAGGCAGTCCATTTATTTTGTACGTATTGTATGCACATTCAATATCACGATGTTTATTCAATAAACGCTCAACACCTTTAAGCTTGTCGCCCCAACAAAATTTGAACGTAGGATCAGACTGAAGCTTTATCCCCTGTTTTATTCGATTTAAATACAAGCCTGCGATGATCGGCCATTCGTCTGAATTAACGTTTTGCTCAGAATAGACAATACTTGCTAATGTCACAGCATCAGTAGGCGATTTCAATCCAATTGATGTCAATTTTGATTTACGATCACTTGTCCAAAATTCTTTAAATTCACTGACCATTCGATTTACGAAAAGGTCTTCATTTGTATCATAGAACATTTTGTAGGTGTTTGGAATAAATATAGAGGGGAGTTGTTCATAGGTCATTTCGATCCCCCATTTTTGCCAATTTTTTGGATTGCGAATGTATTTGTTCAAGCGCGCGCTATCTATATCGATGCACTTCGATACTTTACCGCAAATATCCTCAATGCTTGTGCAATTATTGAAAGTAACCTCAACTTCAACCTCTGCATTGCCATTTCCTTTGCTATTTTTTGTGAAGCCGTTTAACATGTTCTTGAAGCTGGTATTTGGTTTTATCAAATACTTTCCCGCGGCAATTTTTTCTTCGTTGAGTGCTTTATATTCGCCAACAGCAATAAAAGCGTCTTTATCGTCGATAATTTTTGCATCCGATAATTGATTAGCTAGTACGCTTAGGTTTGTGTTCTTTTTCACTATGATTTCCACTTCCTTGTTATTAATGGAAGTTTTTTTACCCTTAAAATAGACATTTGCCATTGGTACAATAAAAAATAGACTGATCAGAAGTGCAATTCCTGTAATAATCAATATTAAAGTTCTTTTAGACATAATTGATACGTTAATTCGTTAAACCTTTTTCCTTTAAATACTAGCCAATTATTTTTTTCTCCAACGCGCTGAAAGCCTAAATGTTCGAATAAGGCAATACTTGCCTCATTATCGTGGTGTATAAAGCACTGCAGATTGATCAAGTCTAGAATATCACGACAATAAGCAATTACTAATTGAATACTTTCCGTTGCAACCCCTTTTCTTTTATATTCATCCGAAGCAATTAGAATTCCTATGGAGGCGTGGCCATGTTTAAAATTAACGTCATAAAGATCGAGCGTTCCTATGCGGTTATCCGATTCATTTTGACAAATAATAAATCGCAATTGGCCAGAGGTTCTTAAATCCGATTGTTGATCTATCAACTGATGAATGGAATGCATGGAGAATGGAATCTCCGTATTAGATACTTTCCAATTATCTATATTGTTTTCCCATTGAAACAATATCATGGCATCGTCTTTTTCAACAACCCGCAAATAGAAATTATCTCCTTTTAGCATGCTGTAACGAAATTAGTTTTTTTTCAATTGCTGTAACATCATAGTAAAGAATTCCAATTGTTGATTCTTCGATATTTAGTGCATACGTTTTTCCCAAACATTCTCGGCGTTCCAATTGAAAAAGTAACTCGGCTAATTTCCCTGACGGGGAATCTAAGAGTTGTGAAATGGGTTGAAGGCAACTCGAATTTAATTGTGATGCGCATTCAAATGAATCAAATATTCTTAAAACATCTTTTTTATTAATTTCAGTTCTAATTTCTATCAATACAAGAGGAGTTGATTTTTTATTCACTAGAAGTAATAATTTAGTCGTATCCATGTGCAACTCTTTTCCTGTAGCCTTTAAGCTGAAATATTCACCTGAAATGGAGAGGCCAACGTGAGGTGCAATTTCGAGAGGTTTCCATATCCATAGGAATGCACTTGCGGAAAGGTCAGGTTTTGCATCAATTTCCAAATTGGAAAAAATAAATTCAAATTTCGACGGATCCACAAAAAATAGGAATTGCTGGTCCAGATAATTGAATATCTGAATAAACACCGTCGCTGTAAGAGTAGAGAACTCGCAGTGAACCACCTTTAACCTTCACTGTGACAGTTCTTTTCTTTTCTTTTGCAGAAAGTTCATTGAAAATTATTGCGCAGGCCACGGCTCCCGTACCACATGACAATGTTTCGTCCTCAACACCTCTCTCGTATGTCGCAATTTCAATGGTGTTTTGATCTATGACTTTCATGAGGTTAACATTTATTCCTTCCTCGTTAAAGTCACTGCTAAAGCGAATTGATTTTCCAAATTGAAGAATTTTTTCCGAAGTCAGATCCTCCGAAAGGTGCACATAATGTGGAGATCCAGTATTTAAGATATAGTCATTATTAAACCTTTGAATTTGACTCACGGCATGCATATTAATGCTTATGAACTTCTCCCCAATTAACGCAAAATGGAGGCCATCAAAGGCTTCAAATTTTGTTTCTTCCTGAATAATTCCTATATCTTTAGCATAGTGAACAGCGCATCGAGAACCGTTTCCACAAAAACTTTTTGAACCATCCGAATTAAAATAATTCATAAAAAAGTCAGCTTCTTGCGATTTTTCAATAAGGATGAGCCCATCACCACCTATTCCGTGTCGTCGATCACACAATGTTATAACTTGGGAAATAGACAAGGCGTAACGACCTGTAAAATTATTTATGATGATGAAGTCATTTCCTGTTCCCTGATATTTTGCGAAATGAATGGTTGACATACAAAAGCAAAAGTAAGCAAATATGCTTAACAATCTTTAACAGCCTGAGTGTACTAATTTGGGACTGATTTTTGTTAAAATTGTAAAAATCTAAAAATTAAGTTAAAATGAATTATGTAGGATATCTCAAAGTACTTGGTGTGAGTCTAGTTGGAGGCACTATTCCTTTCGTTACGAATGAAATTGTAAAAGAAGTTCATAGAGAAACAAGGGTTGAACGAATAAGTGAAAAATCACCTGAGTTAAAACACCTCAAAGAGACAACTGTACTAAATACCGGAATTGATTTCACAGTTGCATCTGCTCAAACTATAAATTCGGTTGTTCACGTGAATACAAAAGTCGTACAGACATCATTTCAAAGGGATATATTCCAGGAGTTTTTTTACGGTCCAGGGGCAGGCGGACGAGAATTTAAGCAATTTGGATCTGGGTCTGGATCTGGCGTTATTGTTTCTCCTGACGGGTATATTGTGACCAACAATCACGTAATTGAAAATGCGAGCGAAATAGAGGTGGTATTAAACGATAATTCAAAATATGTAGCACAGGTAATTGGTACTGATCCCTCCACAGATATTGCCGTATTGAAAATTGAAGGTAAAAATTTTAAAGCGGTTGATTTTGGGGATAGTGATGAATTGAAAATTGGAGAATGGGTATTGGCCGTTGGTAATCCGTTCAATCTAACATCCACTGTAACGGCGGGTATTGTTTCTGCCAAAGCAAGGAATATCAATTTATTAAGCGAGCGGGGTGGGCAAGGTGTCGTTCCGATTGAGTCTTTTATTCAAACTGACGCTGCCGTTAATCCCGGTAATAGTGGAGGCGCTCTTGTAAATACAAAAGGAGAATTAGTTGGGATAAATACAGCTATCGCTTCTCAAACAGGAAGTTTCTCTGGTTATTCGTTTGCAGTTCCTGTCAATTTGGTAAAGAAGGTTATGAATGATTTGATTGAATTTGGGATTGTGCAAAGGGGTTATTTGGGAGTAAAAATCTCTGATATGTCCCAAGAATTAATGGAAAAGAACAAGCTCAAAGATTTAAAGGGTGTTTATGTTGCTGAAGTGATTGAAGGAGGTAGTGCGGACAAAGCAGGGATTAAAAATGGTGATATTATTTTAAAGATTGGTTCAAAGGAGGTAAATTCAGTTGCTAATCTTCAAGAAGAAATTGGAAAAAAGAGACCTGGGGACAAAATCGAGATCTTGATTCGTCAGAAAGATGAGGATGAGGTAATAAAAGAGATTATATTGCGTAACAAAGAGGGTGAAACTGCATTATTATCGAAAGAAGAAATCAAAAGAAACGTCGCTTTAGGGGCTACATTTGAAATTTTGACGGAAAAAGAGAAGAAAGAGCTAGGTTTAAACTACGGGGTAAAGATTGTAGAAATAACCTCTGGTAAATTGAAGTCTGTCGGTTTAGATGTCGGCACAATTATTACAAAAATAAATAATGAGTCCATCGAAACGGTTGATCAGTTGACTTCAAAATTAAACGGGAATAGTAGGGGTATTTTGCTCGAGGTAATTGACAGTTTAGGTCAGAAAGATTATGTTGGCTTTGGATTATAATGGGTTATAAAAAGGCATAATTTTTGGTGCAAAAAAAACTTTTCAAAAGGTGCAAAAAAAAGTGTAAGAATATTTTAAGATTCACAGTTTTTAGTTTTACTTTGCAACAATTGAGCTTAGGAATTTAGAGATAGATGTATAACGTGTAAATTATAGGATGAGACAGTTAAAAATTACCAAATCAATAACCAATAGAGAGAGCCAATCATTAGACAAATATTTGCAGGATATAGGCAGAGAGGAACTCATCACTGCAGAAGAAGAAGTGGACCTTGCTAGAAAAATTAAAGTCGGAGACCAAAGGGCCTTAGAAAAATTAACAAGAGCAAACTTAAGATTTGTTGTATCTGTCGCAAAGCAATATCAAAATCAAGGATTGACGCTTCCAGATCTCATTAATGAAGGAAATTTGGGATTAATTAAAGCCGCCCAAAAATTCGATGAAACACGAGGATTTAAATTTATTTCCTATGCCGTATGGTGGATTCGGCAATCCATCCTTCAGGCTCTTGCTGAGCAGGCTAGAATAGTAAGATTACCCCTTAATCAAGTGGGGTCTTTAAACAAAATCAATAAAGCATTTTCAAGGTTAGAACAAGAATACGAACGCCCTCCCTCTGCGGAAGAGTTGGCAGAAGCCCTAGAGGTTCCGGAAGATAAGATCAAAGAATCCTTAAATGTTTCAGGAAGACATCTTTCAATGGATGCACCATTAACTACTAACGAGGACGGCGGAACATTGATGGATGTAATGATCAATAATGATGCGCCAAGAACAGATCAGGCACTGATTGCAGAATCCTTGCAAAAAGAAATTGAACGATCACTTAGTACGCTCACAGATAAAGAAAGAGAAATAATACGCTTGTTTTTTGGAATTGGAATGAACCACGGATTAACATTAGAGGAGATTGGAGCTAAATTCAATTTAACGCGAGAAAGAGTAAGACAAATTAAAGAAAAAGCAATTCGTAGGTTGCGCCATACATCGCGTAATAAGCTTCTTAAAAGTTATTTGGGGTAAAGTACGTTCCTGACTATTTTTAAGGCTGTTGGTTTTCCGACAGCCTTTTCTTTTATATCTTTGCCTTACAAACATCTTGTACTTATGGAATCAGAAATTGATTACGAAAAAGAGTTGAATTTTCACCTGGAAAGAGAAAGAGCAGCAGTTAAATTGCAAAGTAAGGTTGGGGAATTACTTTATGATAAGGGGGTAGAATTAGTATTATTTAGACATCATTTAACGGATGTGACTATCTCCGAGATTTTGAATTTACATGAGTATGCAGGTAAAGTTGTAAATAAACCGATTGATATTTTCACTACCGCACAACTTGCCGAGGAAATTCATTCCATGCCATTATTCTCGGTGAAACTAGATATAGGTAAATTAGCAAGTGAGTGGTTGGCTGAAAAAGAACGCTACTCGTCAAAATCTGCTTTTTTAGATGCTAAAATTGGTAGCTTGAATGCAGGTGGGGTAAATGGCATTGAACCACGCGATG
>VGMK01000080.1 GCA_016866375.1 Bacteroidota bacterium | reverse complement strand
GACGAATCAATACATGTGTTTCAATTCCGAGTTCTTTTGATATTTCAAATAAGCCGGGAGAGGGTGTCAAACCTCCTTGATCTAAGTCCTGACAAAGTTCAATCCGAGTAACACGATATTTCGATGCCATAAGCAAGGATTCTACGGAGGAAGCACATAATTCAGTAGCCACTGATTGATTCATACTTACCAATGTACGGAAATTTTTAAAAGTTACCTGAAAAGCCACAATAAAAGGGTCTATTTTCTTTATATTTGTACGTGGTATTCATCTATAAATGAAACTAAATCTCCGAACAACGTGAACATCGAATGAAATTTGACGAATTTAAACAAAACATCTTGTCAGACTTTCGCTTGGTGTGTGAGTCAAGGGAGGCTTCGCTTTTAGGTCGCAAGGAGGTCTTAACAGGAAAAGCAAAATTTGGGATTTTCGGTGATGGGAAGGAACTCGCTCAGGTGGCACTTGCCAAGCAATTTCAAAAAGGCGACTTTCGTTCCGGATACTACCGCGACCAAACTATTATGTTAGCAATAAATGAGCTGACATTGCAACAATATTTTGCAGGACTCTACGCGCACACCGACGTTAACATTGAACCCCTTTCTGCAGGTAGACAAATGGGAGGGCATTATTCTACCCGAAATTTAGACAAGGATGGACAATGGAAGAACTTGATGGAACAGCGCAACAGTTCCTCTGACATATCCCCTACTGCCGGTCAAATGCCGCGTTTGGTAGGTTTGGCGCAAGCATCGAAAATTTTTCGACAAAATGAACAATTACAAACCAAAGCATTTGAAAAATTTTCGAACAAAGGAGGTGAAGTTGCGTTTGGAACTATTGGCGATGCCTCAACATCAGAGGGACCTTTTTGGGAATCTATCAATGCAATGGGTGTTATGCAAGTGCCTGTTGTTATGTCTATTTGGGACGATGGATTCGGAATTTCTGTTCCGCGAGAATACCAAACCACGAAAGGAAGTATCTCAGAAGCGTTGGCTGGAATGCAGCGAACCAAAGAAAAGCCAGGATACGAAATATTTACAACCAAAGGATGGGATTATCCCCATTTATGTGATACGTATGAAAGGGCAGTTAAATTGGCAAGGGAAGAACATATTCCCGTTCTAGTACATGTGGAGGAGGTAAATCAACCTCAGGGACACTCAACTTCAGGATCTCACGAACGGTACAAATCGGCAGAGCGTATGCAATGGGAAAAAGATTTTGACTGTATCTCCAAATTTCGCGAATGGATACTTGCTTTTAATGCAAATGGTTTGACAATAGCTGATGATGCTCATTTGGACGACATTGCAAAAGAAGCCAAAGAAACGGTGCGAAAGGCAAAAAATGAGGCTTGGAAAGCTTTTAGCTCAGAAATAAAAAAAGATATCGACGGATTACTTCCCATTTTGCGTTCACTTGGTCAAACCTCTGAAATGGGAGCATCAATAAACGCCATTGCCGATGAGTTGGAAAAAGCATTTGAACCGATACGAAAAGATGTGTTGGGATATGCTCGAAAAGCGCTTCGAATAGCTATTCACACTCAGTCTCCAACGAAAACATCCTTACAGGAATGGATTCAACAAGCCCTTGAAGCCAATTTTGAGCGTTACAGTTCTGTATTGTACTCTGCTTCGGCAAATGCAGCAACGAAGATAACAGGCATTGCACCGGAATATTCAAGTGATTCAAACATGGAGGATGGCAGGATCATTTTACGTGAAAACTACAGGAAATTACTTGAAAAATACCCTGAAGTTCTTGTTTTTGGAGAAGATGCCGGCAAAATTGGAGGCGTGAACCAAACACTGGAAGGCTTGCAAGAACAATTTGGTGAAATTCGAGTTTTTGACACCGGCATCAGAGAGTGCACTATAATTGGCCAAGGTATTGGAATGGCTATGCGCGGATTAAGACCCATTGCTGAAATTCAATACCTCGATTATTTACTATATGCCATTCAAGTACTTTCTGATGACCTAGCCACCCTACAATACAGAACAAAGGGGGGGCAAAAAGCCCCACTCATAATTTCCACGCGAGGACATCGATTGGAAGGCATATGGCACAGCGGATCTCCTATGGGAATGATCGTGAATGCCGTTCGAGGCATACATGTTTGCGTTCCGCGAAACATGACTAAAGCTGCGGGATTCTATAATACTTTACTCAAAGGGGACGAACCTGCTATCGTGGTGGAACCACTAAATGGATACAGAACGAAAGAAAAAATGCCAATTAACATTGGTGAATTCTGCGAAGCGTTAGGTGTTCCTGAAATCGTAAAAGAAGGAAAAGATTTGACTGTGGTTTCTTATGGCTCTACGTTCAATTTGTGTCAGCAAGCAGCTCATACTTCAGAGGAACTTGGGATATCAGTAGAACTCATAGATATTCAAACGCTACTTCCGTTCGACATTCATCACCTAATTTCTGACTCTCTGAAAAAAACGAATCGACTGCTTATTGTAGATGAGGATGTCAGTTCAGGAGCCAGTGCGTTTATTTTGGATAAAATAATGGTAGAACAAAGTGGCTATTATCACCTCGATTCAAAACCCATTACATTAACTGCTAAAGATCATCGTCCTGCATACGGAACGGATGGCGACTATTTTTCGAAGCCAAGTATTGATGATATTATCGAAACTACTTACAGCATAATGCAAGAAGCTGATCCGGCAAGATTTCCTCCTTTGTATTAGGATTTTACTTTTAGGTTGAATTCAAAGTTCAAACTCAGCATTAATAAGATAAAAATTGAATCAATAAAACCTAATGTTAAAGGGCAATCTCATTTGCAAGCCTGACATACTTTCTATCTTCTTCAATTCCTTGTAGTATTCCAACAATTCTTCCGGAAGCTGATTGGTTGAAGTGACATCTTTCTCATCTTCCTCCTTTTCGTTTTCATCTTCGAGAAAATCTATGAATTTGTCAGCAAAATCTTTTTCCACCGAGGGATAATACAATACTTCGTCCTTATCTCCATTTACTAATTTTGCTGCATAGGCAATGGCTGCAGTTAAACCGCCAATTTCATCAACTAAGCCAATTTTAACTGCATCAGATCCAGCCCATACTCTTCCTCTTGCCACCTTGTTGACATTTTCTTTCGTCATTTTTCTTCCTGTCGCTACCTTCGATAGGAAATCGTCGTAAATTTCGTCGACCTCAGCTTGTGTTATACTCAATTCCTCCTTGGTTAGCTTGCGATTTAAGGACAAGGAGGCGTGTTTATTTGTTGAAACTCGATCAAAGGTTATTCCCAATTTATTTTCCAACATTTTGCCAGTGTAAGGAATCATCCCAAAGACACCAATTGACCCAGTAATAGTACTATTTTCAGCAAAAATTCGATGAGCCGGTGCTGCAATATAATATCCTCCAGAGGCTGCCACATCCCCCATTGAAACAATCACCTTCTTTTTTGCCTTGGTTAGCTCCACTTCACGCCAAATTTCGTCACTCGCTAATGCACTTCCTCCCGGACTGTTTATCCTAAAAACCACGGCTTCAATATTGACCTCCTCTCGAACTTTTTTCCAAAGTTTGCACAACTTTTCAGAAGCAATTCCGTCTCCATCGCGCGAAATATCACCTTCTGCTACAATCACAGCAATTTTCGGTTTTTCAATCTGTCTAATTTCTTGATCTTCAAAAAAGAAATACTTTCCGTATTTTTCCACGGCAAGCAAATTCAAACTACTTGGGTTGTCCACACCCACTTTTTTTGCTAATACTTGCATCACCTCATCCCGGTATTTTACTCCATTGATAAACTTAAATTTTACAGCGTCTTGCATCTTTCTCAACGACAAACTATCCGCGTATATATTCAGTTTTTCAACACTAATGCTTTTATCTTTTGAAATGTCCTGGCATATATCGCTCCAAATTGAATTCATATAGGTTTTTGTTTGAAGCCTACTTGAATCACTCATTTCTTTTCGAAAAAACGGTTCAACTGCACTTTTAAAATCATTGTTTTTTCCCCGAATGACCTCAACTTCGACATCCAATTTTTCTAAAAGCCCGGTATAAAACATCACTTCCCCACCTAAACCTGTCCATTGAAAAACAGTTGATGGAAAACCGTAAACTTCATTCGCGACAGAAGAAATATAATATGTTTTTTGAGATACGTATTCTCCTGATAAATAAGCCACTACAAATTTTCCACTTTTTTCAAATTCGTCGATTGCTTTCCGAATTTCTTTGGCAGTTGAAACTCCGCAATTTACATCTCCAAGTTCTAAAAATAAACCTTTGATTCTATCGTCGTTCTGAGCTTTTTTCAAGCCATGTAAAATGTCAGGAAGACCTTTCTTTTGTTTAAAAGAGAAGGTGCTAATAGATAAATCACTTGAACTTTGTTCCGCAATTTCACCTTCCAACTTCATGTGCAGGACTGTATTGTCTTTCACTTCTAGTTCACTCTCGCCCATGTCAAAGAACAGCGTTAAAACACTAAAAAGTGATAAAATATAAATTACCGTGGAGATTATTCCTCCGATGACGACAGCCAAGAAACTAGGCCAAAATATTTTTCCGAATTTGATTTTTCCTTCAGTCATTTTAGAACAGATTACCTAAGCGTAAGCTTGAATTTACCAAATTCATTTTCAATGAAAATCTTATTTCGCGACTGTACTGATTAAATTGCAACGCATCCAACGCATTTCCGGCACGATAAAGAGGGAAATACAAACTTAAAACTGGTCCTAATTTCATTCCAATTCCTGCATTCAAGGCTGTCTTGTTACCGGAAATTCCAGCGTCCACAAAAATACCAAACAATTTAGGAATATAAGGTAACTCCGAGTATATACTTACAGTTGATAAATTCTCAAAACGCTCATTTTGGTCATTTGCTGTATTAAACCCTCCCATATTATTCATTCGTTGATTGCTCCAAAATCCATTCGGCTGAAATCTGCCAAAATAATATTCTTCCATATAAATATCTTGATCACCCATTGCTCCACCGAAAGAATACAAAAATGCCGATTGATCTGTATTTGTTGCTAAATTCCAACCTGTAAAAGCACGAACCTCCAACCAACGTTTTTGTTTGTTGCGTAAATAGCGCCATTTGTACTTCATTTCATTTTGAACACGATTCATCGAAACAGTTGGCTCTATGTAATCTATAAGATCATCCACACGGTTTCTATTCGCATATTCATAACGAACTTTCCAATCAAATCTGTGGTCTGTCAAATTAACATTGTAATTGTATTGTAAAAACCCTCCTAATTGTGTGAATCCATTCGTTCCATAATCATCCTTTCTAAAAGAGCCTTGAACTAGCAGGTCATGTGATGTAGGGCTTGCTTCTCCACGATTACCTAAATTCAATTTGAGATAAGGCGACAAAGATACTAATTGTGCGGCCTTAGAATCTCCAGTTCCAAAATGACGTATCGACATGCCAAGTTTCGAAGATTTAAAATGAGTAGCCGGTAAAAAAGTGTAACTAAACTCTGCCATTCCAACAGGTCGCAATCTACCTGTTGAAAATTGAGGAGCAAAAACAAATTGAAACGGTTTAAATGGAATACCAAAATTGTGAATTGCACCTCCAAACATAAAACCATCATAAGCATTTCCGCCGATAGTTGGAGTCCAGAAGAAATTTGTTTTGTTTATGTCGTGATCGCCAATTAAAAATTCACCTTTCAAAGGCTCACAATATGGGAATAGTTTCTTATTCCAATGATTATTCGAACGTTTTAATTCAGGAATATCTTTACTTACATCTATAGAAAACCGAGAATAGTCTGTACCGTTAAAAGTTATGGTAGCTTTCTTTGCTGGCTCCACCCATTTGGTCTCCACTAACATACTATCTCTATCTTTTTTATCCATAAAAGCATTCACCTCAATTGGCCCTTGCACTTGTCCTAGATTTTTTACGGTTACTTGTGTCGTATTGGTAAGTTTATCCTTTTTAACACGTTGAATTTTGTAATCGATGTGTCGCGTCGTCTGAATTAAATCTGTGAATAACCAACTCAAGTTTTTACCCGTTGATGATTCAATAGATTTTTTTATGTCTTCAGGTTGTGGGTGCTTGAATTTCCATTGCTCGTAATATTCATGCATGGCTTTATCAAAAAGCTCCTCTCCAAGATAATCTTTAAGGTAGAAAAACACCAACCCGGTCTTCTGGTACATAATAATGCCATAATTTGCCGAAGTGAAAGCTGCAGAATGTGTTTCAATAGGTTGATCCAAACCGAAACCTGCAATGGCCCGGTAAGAAATATCTCCCATGTCATGGTGATCAAGGTCCTTAAGGTGGAATTTTCCATTTAGGACCATGTCAGAAAATCGCGTATTGTTTGGATATTTCGTCTGAATGTAACGCATTTCATTTAAGGTATTCATTCCTTCGTCCATCCAACCATGAACACGTTCATTTGAACCAAGAATTCCGTAGAACCAATTATGACCAACTTCGTGAACAATTACAACCTCGAGGTCTTCTTTTGAAGAAGTATTTCCAATAACCGTAACATTTGGATACTCCATACCACCACCTGCGGAAATGGTTCCATCTACAGCTGTCACTTGGTTAAAGGGATAATCGCCGTTCCAAAGTGAATAATAATATGTTCCATCGTTAATGTATTCAATCGCATATTGCCAGGTCTTCGCATTTGTTGGAACAAACATAGCCCATGACGTAACCTTACGTTTACTCTGCGGAAGTTCAACCTCACCCTTTAGCACCGCATAGCGCTTATCGGCGAACCATGCAAAATCGTGAACATTACTTTGAGTGTAGCGAATTGTTTTCATGTTGGGAGAGGATGCCGGAAATTCTGAAGCTTTTATCTTGGAAAGCGTTAACAATTCTCCCATAACAGCCTCTGTTTCTTTTGCCTTTTTGGACAAAAACTCAAGTTCACTTTGTGTTTGCAAATCACCAGTGGCTCCAACCACATAATTTTCAGGTAAGGTAATCGTTACATCAAAGGAACCGAATTCCGAATAAAATTCCCCCTGATTCAAATAGGGCATTTGGTTCCATCCATTTTTATCGTAAACTGCCGGTTTTGGGTACCACTGCGTGATTTGGTATGATTGTCCGATATGACCAAGACGAGAAATTTCTCCCGAAGGTATTTTTACTTTAAATGGGGTTTCAATTGTTACGCTTTCTCCCGGCCTCAAAGGTTTGGCTAAATGTAAGATACAAATATCCATATGCGTAGGGTCGTAGTCCCATTTAAGCATTGCGCCTTCGGATTTAAAATTCAAAGAATCGATCCACCCGCGATCACTCTCAGGACCAAAATATAATTCTGTTTGGCCATTTTTATATAATTGTTTCGCTAGGGCACTGTACCGACTGCGATAGGCATTGGGCCATAAATGAATGTACAGTTTCTCAATAACATTGGGAGAGTTGTTAATATATTCCATGGATTCAAAACCCCTTAGAAAATGGTTTTCATCATCAAGCGAAACGTTTATTTTATAATTCACCTCCTGCTGCCAATAAGTTTGAGCTATTGACGCGGTTGACAACAAGAAAACGAGAAAGAATAATATTACTTTTTTCATGGATTTACGCACAAATTTATACTTAAATTAGATTCGAAAACACAAAGCATTTTTTAAAGTTAACCTCACTACTTTTTTACAGATTCAAAGTTATAAACAACAGCGGTCAGCAGTGTATGATTTCTTTCCGTTTTTATTCCATCTGTTTTAATAAGGTATTGATTTAAGTAGCCAACTTGCCAATTGAAATTACGGTTGAACCGCCAGCCTAAAGAAATATTAAATCTGTTCTGATCAAAAACATTTTTTCCAATCCCTTCTCCAAATCCGATAAAAACCTCATCGTTCATGTTCAAGAATAGCGTATTGTCTTGCATTGTTTTTTTATTAATAGGCATCAAAACCATTGCCCTGTATCGAATACGATGCCGAAAAACAGGACTCCCTTTTTGAGTTATTCCTTCCACGTTGCTGTAAAAAGTTTCTAAAAATCGTTGTTCTAACCTATACCTGTGCTGAAACTCAATTGCCCGTAATGAATTTTCGACGTTACTTTTCAAATTAATTTGTTGCCAAATTCTATGTTCATTAAATTCATTAAGGACGGGTTGATCACCATAAGGAAAAGTTAAAATCCATCCATATCCGAGCGTAAGGGCTAATTGCGAATTTACCTGATAATCCACCCCCAAACGCAACAGGGATTGCTGCCACATTTTAAACCAATCGTGCCTACGCCATTGGTATTCCGTATGTACACCAATTTTTTTTGTCAATTTGTGATTTCCTGTGTATGTAATCCAAGTATGCCGTTGGTCTGTAAACTCTTTTTGCGAGTTTACTATGTAAAAATTTAATGTAGCAGCAAGGAATGTAAGCAAAGAAAAAACGCCTCGTTTCACAACAATTTACTAAAATATTAATTTTTCAATTTTTTGACTTCAAAGGTATTGAAATTAAAATTCGCTGC
>VGMK01000079.1 GCA_016866375.1 Bacteroidota bacterium | reverse complement strand
ACACAAGACATGAATATTTACATCGAACATTGAGCATAACTAATGCAGATACCACCATTAAAGTAGATAGCTCCTACCAAATGCTGGGCTATGATTTCAGAACCATGAAATTATCTGGTTATTTTGCGGTCAATCATAAAATCAATAAGCAACACCTTGTTAAAGCAGGGATTAATTTTGATGTAATGTCTTTCAATTTGCTCGACTCTGTTTTAAATGACTTAGACGATAGAAATAGTTGGAAAACAAGATGGGATTACAACGGTATGGGAGTATTAGTTCAACCTTTTGTGCAATGGAAATGGAAAGTAAACGACAATATGGATGTAACGGCTGGACTTCATTCACAGTATTTTACCTTGAGCAACAGTATCAGTCCTGCAGAACCAAGAGTGGGATGGAAATACAGAATGAACGGAAACCAAGCCGTCTTCGCTGGGGCGGGTCTACATAGCCAAACACAGCCAAATTACACTTATTTGTATGATCCTGATAATAACGGAAATCCTCACAATATCAATATGGATTTTTCAAGAAGTGTACATTCCGGTTTGGGGTATGAAAAATCTTTTGGTCCAGGACTGAATTTCAAAACTGAAGCATATTACCAGTATTTATATAATCTCCCAATCAGTTCAGATCCTAATTCTTTCTCCCTGGTGAATGCAGGAGGAGGGTTTTCTCGCGTGTTTCCGAATGACACACTTCTAAACGATGGAAAAGGAGTAAACTACGGACTAGAATTTACACTTCAAAAGTATTTCAGTAAAAGTTTCTTTTTTATGTTCTCTGCAAGTATCTATGATTCAAAATACTTGGCAAGTGACGGACAATGGCGCAATACTTCATACAAAGGAGCTAATATCTCTGATAACATTGATTTATCCTATGTTTGGAATGTGTTAGCTGGAAAAGAATTCAATATTGGAAAAAAACATGTGATTGGTGTTGGTACTAAAATTACGCGAGCGGGTGGCCGTAGATATGGACTGGTAGATATTCAGCAAACAATGGATTCCAAAGAAATCTTATTTCAAGATTCACTGTTCAATGAATTGACGTTTGCAGATTATTTCCGCGTGGATTTGAAAATTAACTGGAGGATGAATACCAAAAAATTAACACATGAATTTGGCTTAGATTTAGTTAATTTGCTGAATACAAAAAACCTGCTGAGCTTGGCCTATGCACCGCGATTGGATCCAAATGATACTTCAGATCCAATTGCAGAGAAGCAACAGTTGGGTAGGTTGCCAATTTTCTACTATAAAATTGATTTTAAGATTGCCGGTAAGAAAGAGTGAAACTTTCGGATATTGGAATATTAATAGACAAGAAGAATTACGCTGAAAGTAGCGTAATTCTTCATTTTTACATGCAAGGTCTAGGAAGGCAACACTTCATTTATAAAGGTGCAAAAAAGAAAAATAAACCTTTATTACCCATTGGTATCTATGAAATCACTTATGCCAAGCGACCCGATAGTGATTTGGGAATTATTCAAGAAATAACACGCGTATCTGGATTGAACGAAATTTACGAGCATCCACAAAAATCACTAATTGCCTTTTTTATTGCGGAAATATTGAAATCAAGTTTAAAGCAAAGCCACGAAGATAGCTCTATGTTTCACTTCTTGAGAGAAGAAATTGTTGCTCTTGAAGTGTGCCAAAATTTATTTTGTTTTCCACTACAATTTTTAGCAAAATTCATTGCGCTGTCCGGTTATATGCCGCAGGTAGGGCAAGAAAACGGGAGTTTTTTTGATCTTCAAAAAGGGGCTTTGGTTCCGTACGCATCCAGTAGCACCATCCAACTCTCAACTTCTCAAGTATCACAACTAGCGTTCTTATTCAATGGTGGTGTTGACGATTATCTTGAAGATAAATCGACCGTTCGGCAAAACTTAGATTTGTTGATTGATTACTGTGTCGTTCATGTCCCAGGATTTCAAGTAAAAACAACCCGAGAGATTATTCAAGACATTCTATACACTTAAAATCCAAGCAGAAAGGATTCAAATAAAAATGCCAACGATTCAAAGGCTTTAAAACTCAATTCCTCGTAAGTGTCAAAAATATCATGGTAATGTTTGTTGGGTCCCATGGTGTAAATGAAAAATGCAGGAACGCCTGCTTCTGTGAAAAAATAATGATCTGAATTTGCCGCAGGCCCCCTTGATTTAACGATAGGTACTGCATTTATTTTCTTATTCAATTTCACTAAGCGCCTGAACTCCTTGGGAAAAAGCGTGGCATTCACTGCTGTGATTCCTTCTTCACCACTTCCCATAATATCTAGGTTCAATTGAAATCGTATATCTTTTAAAGGAGTTGGTGGATGTTTTACCATGAATGCGGAGCCCAGTAAGCCGACCTCTTCTCCGGCAAAAGCAACGAACAGCACATTGTATTTTCTTTTCTTTTTTTCCTTCAATCGCATGGCGAGTTCTACCAACATGGCGACACCGCTTGCATTATCATTTGCCCCTGGGAAATAACATACGGACCCCATTCTGCCCAGGTGATCGTAATGCGCACTCACCAAAAGCGTCTTTTTTGTTGCTTTAGTGGCAGGAAGATAACCCATCACATTCATTGCTTGGTGATTTTGTTTAAACATATTATGTACCGCTAAATGAACTGAGGTGGGCTTCTCATAAAGTGTGTCCTGAAGTTGTAAGTAGGCATAACTCTGTTGGTTTTGGCCAACGGACCACGTAAACTTGTTATTTACCAGTTCAATCACTGGACGGTAATTTGCAATTTGTTGAAGCCGTTTTCTCACCATTTTCAAGGAATCTCCTTTAAACAGCGTTGAATTAACAACCACCACACATTTCGTAGGGAGCGATTCAATATACGTCGATAGTTGGACATCATCTTGGAAAACTTCTTCTCTTGATAATTCTTTGGTCATAAATTCACCAAAAGCTGAACCCGAAGATGGATGAACTATAAAACCTTTTCCAGGTTGAATGCATGCAGTGCCAATTGTTAAGCGACAGGAATCGGGAAAGGTATTAACCGAAAATTTAAAGGGTTGAAAATAGGTTCCGTTGCTTGGACTTAATCCAATATTTCGAAATGTTGTTTCAATATATGCAGCTGCCTTGGTGTCCCCTTCGTTAACATATCCTCTACCGTGTAAGCCGGGTGCACACAAGGAATCAGCAAAAAGCAACACTTCTTTTCGCTGAGCATGTAGCCCAAAATAAACAAAAAGTATGACTAAACTACTGATCCAGCTTGTCTGCATGACGCTGACAAATGCGTTCAACAAAATCTTCAACGACCTCGTTGTCCATTTCCCAATGTAAATCCTCCGCATAGGTAATAAGTATGCCTCTCGCTTCGGACATGGTAGACGTGGCATCCAATAATTTAACCGCTTTTGCAAAGGCATCACTCGATCCGTCGAATAAAGAATTTATGAACAGTAATTTATCGTTTAAGGTAAAAGAACCGATTAAAGTTTCTAGTTTTTCAAGTGAGGTGTTTGCTGCAATCACCTTTTCCAATGACTTAAACTCCATTTCCTTTGCTGATGTAACGGAATTGGTTGCTTCAGCCGGCTCATCTTTCGTTAGATCTAATGTTGAAGCGCTTTCCTCACTCTGCTGAGAATCTTCATCCATTTGTGTTTCTGATGAAGGTTCTTCGATTAATTCATCCGTAGATTCTTCCATTTGCTCATCATTTTTAGAGGGTGCTTGATCCTCCTCATCTTCGGATGAAGCTATTGTCTCGTCTACTGAATCCTGAGCCTCATCTTCAAAAGATAATTCTACTACACCTTGGGTTTCAATTGGTTTTTGGACAACTGTATCGATAATTAATTCGCGTGGATTTGGCTTGTATTCCACAGGTTGCTCAATCTCCTCGTCAACAATTAAATCCTCAGCTATATCTGTGCCAGTTGCTTCCTCTCCCTCCGTTTCTTCTAAATTCAAATCAATGGGTTTTTCAATCTCAGTAGTATTTTCAGATGACAAAGAATCCAATACAAGATCTACGGGAGTGTGAATACGCTCTGGAAATATTTGCTGCTCATATAATTTAAAACGCACGACTAATAATTTTTCCTGCACCTCTCGTGCTGTTTGCACCAATTCATCCATCTCAAGGCTGGAAATTGACCCATTTTCTAGTTTTTTTATTCCTTCTTCAAGCTTTTTTAATAACGATTTCATACAAAATTTTTTCAACAAAAGTTATAAGATGTTAACCAGGAGTTTGATTAACGAAATAAACTACCGATTTTCGAATTCAAATTTAGAAAACTAGGGAACAGTTTGGACATGTTTTTCTTTTTTTTCTTCATAATGATTGTTAACAAACAAAATAGATATGTTTTTAGAACAATTTCCAAGTGAAGGGAGGCAGAACGGATGGATAGAAATAGTCTGCGGATCGATGTTTTCAGGAAAAACTGAAGAACTCATTCGGCGGATTCGCAGAGCAGAATTTGCAAATCAGTCACTGATTATGTTCAAGCCAGAAATAGACAATCGGTACAGTAAAGATAAAGTTGTCAGTCATCAAGGAACCGCCTTCCAGGCTATTCTTGTAAAAAAATCAAGTGAGATTTTAGATCAGTGGAATAAAGAACATGTTGTGGCCATTGACGAGGCACAATTTTTTGACGAAGAACTTGTCGCTGTTTGTAATCATCTTGCCAATCAGGGAGTACGTGTCATTCTTGCTGGTTTAGATATGGATTTTCAAGGCGTTCCTTTCGGACCAATGCCAAAACTTTTAGCGGCAGCAGAATATGTTACAAAAGTTCACGCGATTTGCGTTTCTTGTGGTAACTTAGCTCAGTTTTCGCATCGAACGGTAGAGGATTCTGGTCAGGTATTGGTTGGAGCCGTGGATAAATACAGGCCTTTGTGTCGTTCGTGCTATTGTAAAGCAACCCATTGAAATTAAATTTAACGCTTTCTGAGTTTTTTAGCCGCGTAAAAGGGCTGAAAGTCATAGGTTCGTCTTCCTCCTTTGTTGATGAAGTAGTTTATGATTCACGTAAAATTATAAGCTCGAAGAGCCAAGTCTTTTTTGCATTGAAGGGAGATTTTCGCGACGGCCATGCGTTTGTTGAGAACGCCTATGAGAAGGGAGTGCGATTGTTCGTAGTTCAACAGATGCTCGAGCTAAAAAGCGATGCCTGCTACGTTCTCGTTGACGATTGCTTAAAATCCCTTCAGCATTTAGCGAAAACACACCGTGCTGCGTTCAATATTCCCGTTGTTGCCATTACAGGAAGTAGCGGTAAAACTACAGTCAAAGAATGGATTTATCATTTGGTGAAGGGCCAAGTGCATGTTACGCGAAGTCCCAAAAGTTATAATTCTCAATTGGGCGTCGCTTTATCCTTACTCACGATAAACGAGGAGACAGAATTAGCACTTATTGAGGCGGGAATATCCGAACCCGGGGAGATGGCAGTATTGGCGGATATGATTCAACCAACCATTGGAATACTCACCAATATAGGATCGGCTCATTCAGAAAATTTCGAAAATCGCACGCAACACCTCAGGGAGAAACTTGACTTGTTTTCGCGTGTACTAACCATATACAGTTTGGAAGATTACAATGACCTTGCTCTTCTGAATAAAAACCTAGAGGTCATTACCGAAAAAAGTATGGAAAAGAGTATTGAGCTTCTCCCCTTCAAAGATAAGGCAAGTAAAAACTCTGCCATGCTGGCAATCGGTTTCGTTGAACGTTATTTTCGCTTGGATGTCGAAAAAATAAAATCTTTACCTCGATTGGCCTTACGACTGGAAACTTTCGAAGGGATAGATAATTCTCTGATTATTAATGACTCCTACAATCTTGATCTTGATTCTTTGAAAATTGCATTGGAATACCAATTAAGTATTTCACAAGGAAGAGAAAGGGTTGCTCTCATAGGTTTAAATGAAGATGATCAAGCTGTAATGAAGCGTGTCTATGAAATAATCAATCAATTTCAACCAATTGATGCGCATGTTTACAGCGGAGAAATCAAGCTCTCAACGATACAATTGAAAGATTCAGTGATTTTGCTTAAGGGTCAGCGCGCAAAACAGATGGAAAAACTCGCGCAAAAACTCAAATTAAAACATCACAAGACGCAATTGGCGTTTAATATGACTGCAATACGTCATAATCTGAGTATTTTTAAAAGTAAGTTAGCTTCATCTACAAAAATCCTTTGCATGGTGAAGGCACAATCTTATGGCGTTGGACTTGAAAAAATGGGGAGTTTTTTAGAAAAATGTGGTGCGGATTATCTTGGAGTGGCCTATTCAGACGAGGGTGTAGAACTCAGAAAAGCAGGAATAAAATTGCCCATTTTGGTAATGAATCCTGAGGAAGACGGATACGAAAACTGTATGGCTTATAACCTAGAGCCCGCCGTATATTCTCAAGAACAATTGGAAGAGTTAATTTCAGAACTCATTTACCTTGGCGCAGAGCGCATGCCCATACATCTTAAAATCGATACCGGTATGCACAGACTGGGTATAAAACCTGAGGAGTTATCTGAGGTTCTAGAAGTGATTCAAGCGCAACCAGAAGTACAATTAAAAGGAGTTTATTCTCATTTAGCAGCTGCAGATTATCCCTCAAATCATCTATTTACAGCGCAACAAATCGAATTGTTCAAGTCGTGTGTTGAGCAGATTCAATCATACAACAGCGATGTTATTTTTCATTTATGTAATTCAGAAGGCGCCCTTCATTTTCCATCTGCTCAGTTCGATATGATCCGTGTAGGTATTGGGTTGTATGGGATAAGCAAGGACCCTGTAATTTCCGAACAATTGAAACCTGTCTTGGAATGGAAAAGTGTTGTTTCTCAGGTAAAAGAAATACCAGCAGGAGAATCTGTGGGTTACGGAAGAAGTTATTTGGTAGAAAAAAACACGGTTATTGCCATTGTTCCGGTAGGCTATGCGGATGGATTTCGACGCAACTTGAGCAATGGAAAAGGTGCGGTATACTTAAAGGGACAGCGTTGTGAAACCGTTGGACGCGTTTGTATGGACATGATAATGGTGAATACCACCGGTTTAGACGTAAAAGAAGGAGATGAAGTGGAAATTATCGGCGAACATCAGAAAATTGAACAATTAGCTCAAGCAATGGAGACAATCCCTTATGAAGTGCTGACAAGTCTTTCCAAACGAGTCTATAGAACCTATTTTGAAGAGTAACGTATTATACTTTAAATTTTAAAGAATGAAAAATTTAGTAGCACTTATATTTTGTTTCGTGACCTTTTCTTTTCTAGCACAAACAATTTCGAAAGATTCAATTTATGTCATTAAAAAAGCGAACGGTGTAGAATTGATCGGAAAGCTCATAAGTGATGACGGACGTGAAGTTCTCCTAATGACTGACAAAATGGGTAAAGTGTACATTTCGAAGTCTGATATAATATCCATGAAGTTAATTGAGGAAGGAGATATGGTCAATGGTGAATATATTGAGGAAGGCCCTTTTACCACACGCTATTCTTTTACCACAAATGCTTTTCCGATAAAACAAGGAGAAAATTACGCAATGATTAATCTCTATGGTCCTGAAATTCATTTTGCCGTAACCGATAGATTGAATTTAGGGGTCATGACAACTTGGTATGGTAGTCCATTCGCCTTAGCAGGAAAATACACCCTCCCAACAAATATGAAGAAAAATTTAAATTTTTCAATCGGCGGAATAGCGGGAAGTTCAGGTTTTCTAATGAATTTCAAAGGGTATGGCGCACTAGGTTTCGGAATTGGAACGATCGGTACGCGCAAATTGAATGCGTCCATTGGCTTGGGTTATTCTCATTTCTCTAGTTTCGGAGGAAAAGAACTAGTGAAAAGTGGGACGTATACAAGAGATACCAGTACATTTATTGTTAATTACGATTACGAAAAGGTTAAATCGGGAACAACAGGAGGCTTGGCAATTTCAGCAGGCGGATTTGCAAAAATTGGAAAGAAAACAGGTTTCGTAATGGATTTTTTATACCTGAATATGACGAACAAAACGATCGAAAATAATTTTGTTTACAGCAACACTTATATATACGATCCAATTGGAAATGCTTACTCGGAGTCTGTTGATGTTACAAAAAACGAAAATCAATCCTACGCAACTCATGTGCTCATCGTAATGCCCGGAATTAGGGTGCAAGGAAAAGAGAATTCTGCCTTTCAATTCAATTTATCGGGTGTGTCGCTTCGCTTTTCAAATCCAGATGCTTTTTTTAACGGAAGTTTAACCTTCCCACTTCCATCTTTTAGCTGGTTTTATAAGTTTTAACTGAATGAAACGAGACATTCAGCAAGTACTTTTTCAACTGGTCAAACAGAAAATTGGAGCAACAGATTCTATTGGAAATGTATTAAGTGAGATTTTACATCTTTCCACCGATGCCGTTTACCGACGTTATCGTGGTGAAACTAGCTTAACGGTACAAGAAACGCAGCGCTTGTGTAAACATTTTAATATTTCTTTTGATCGCCTAATTGAAACGGGTGAGGGACAAGTGATGTTTAGCTTTCCTCCATTCAAAAATT
>VGMK01000078.1 GCA_016866375.1 Bacteroidota bacterium | reverse complement strand
CCCCTGTTGCTGAAGCACGCAGGGAGAGTTTACCATGCATTTCAGGCGTGGAGAATCCTTCCATTCCTCTCTCAACGATTAATCCGTGAATTCTTCCAGTCTCATCCTTTGCCCAAACAACAGCAATCTGTGCAAAGGGTGCATTTGAAATCCACATTTTTGCACCATTCAAAATAACGTGATCTCCCGCATCTTTAAAATTTGTGAGCATGCCGCCGGGATTTGAGCCGTAGTCAGGCTCTGTTAAGCCAAAGCAACCCATTATTTCTCCTGTCGCAAGTCTCGGGAGGTATTTCTTCTTTTGTTCCTCAGATCCATATTTCCATATCGGATACATCACCAATGACGATTGAACGGATGCGGTAGATCGCAACCCTGAATCACATCGCTCTAGCTCCTGCATAATCAACCCGTAAGCAATCTGGTCTAGCCCAGGGCCACCGTATTCTTCGGGAATGTAAGGACCAAATGCACCAATTTCTCCTAATCCCGGAATTAAATGCATAGGGAAAGTTGCTTTTTCGTAGTGTGCATCGATTATTGGTGACACTTCCTTTTTAACCCAAGCTCGTGCGGCGTCCCGAACTAATTTATGTTCGTCAGATAATAAATCGTCCGAATGGTAGTAGTCTGGGTGAACATACTGGTCAGTTCTCATAGTTCTATTATTTGGCTGCAAAAATAAGTATAAAGTAGATGAGTAGCATTGTGATTTCTTATTATTTTCGCTTAAATGTTTGGGTTAACCATTAAAACAATTTTTTTAGAGATCGCCCTACATGAGCGGAATACTGGGGTAACAACATTGCTGTTATTCGCTGTATTTTTTGGCTTCGTACTTATTGGGCTCGCGAGGATGAGCTACCCTAATCTTTTTGGGGTGCTTTTAAAAAATTTTATCAGGACAAAACCAATTGATAATTCCTTTGGGGAGGATGTGAGAATTCATCGGGTAACAAGTGTGCTATTAAATTTTAATTTTGTGTTTAGCTTAGGGCTTAGCTTATTCCTCCTTGCAAAAAATCAACTGGAAATAGGAATGGCCTTGCTTGTTGCGTGTGGAGGCGCCATAGTGTATTTTATTGTTAATCAATTTGGGTTTAGAATAGTTTCATTGGTCCTAGGTGAATCAAAACTCGTGGATAACTTGACTTTTATAAGTTCTTCGCTTTTAAATTTCGGCGGGGTTTTCTTAGCCCTCCTTTCATTAATTTGGGCACTCAATCCTGAACTAACGATTTTTTTGAGCTGGGTGCTCATGATTTTTCTTGGGTGCTTTTATATCATTCGGATTTTCAAGGGATTAAACATCACTATTCGAGAAAGAATCAGTTGGTATTATTTAATTTTGTATCTTTGTACTGTTGAAGTTTTACCAATGTTAATTGTATCGCGAACCATTTGGTTGGAATTTCATTAACGGCGATAGTTTTTATAAAACGTTGAGTGTTGGCAGTTAAAAGTATTTTAGTTTCTCAACCTAGGCCAGAAGGCGATAAGTCCCCTTACTTCGATTTAGCTGATAAATATAAGCTCAAAATTGATTTTCGGCAGTTTATTAAAGTTGAAGGAGTTGATGCAAAAGATTTTCGTGCTCAAAAAGTCAATCTACAAGACCACACCGCCATTATTCTGACCTCAAAGGTTGCTGTAGATCATTTTTTTAGAATTGCTGAAGAAACGCGTTTTGAGGTTCCCGACACCATGAAATATTTTTGTATCACAGAGGCGGTGGCCTTGTATTTGCAAAAATATGTTACGTACAGGAAACGAAAAATTTTTTTTGGAAAACAGACCATTGATGAATTGGCTGAAATTATGAAAAAACATAAGGAGGAAAAATTCCTTCTTCCTTGTACAGATATACTTAGAGACATAATTCCTGATACATTAGAAAATCAATTATTGCCTTTTACAAAAGTAATTTTGTACAGAACAGTGGCAGCAGACTTATCGGATTTAGAGAATGTTTATTACGACATGTTAGTATTCTTTAGTCCTGGCGGAATAGAATCCTTATTTAAGAATTTTCCGGATTTCAAGCAAAACGAAACTGTAATTGCAGCATTTGGACCGACCACAGCAAATGCAGTGGTGAAACACAATCTTCGCTTAGATGTTCACGCGCCGCATCCCAAAGCACCTTCCATGGTGGGTGCAATTGAGTTGTTTATTAAAGAGCAGCTGAAAAAAAAGTAAGTTACGTTAAGTTTAAACTAGGTAAAACTTCTACCGCTGATCCCTTGTATTGTTCAAAAAAACTTGGTATGTTAAATTCATTCACATGCGGATCTACAATTATTTTTCGGCAATTTGATGACGCTTCATAAATGAGCCCTGCAGCCGGATACACCTGAAGGGAGGTTCCAATTACGAGTAAAATATCAGCTGAGGCGATAATTTCTGCTGCTTGTTGGTAAGCTGGAACGTCTTCTCCAAACCAAACCACATGAGGGCGAAGGCGGAATCCATCATCACATACATCACTTATTTTTAGTTCCCATCCGTTAACGGGATAATACTTTTTTTCTTGATTCGGTCCAGAGGATTTTGCCAGCCTGATATTGCCATGAAGATGCAGCACATGACGAGAGCCAGCTCGTTCATGTAAATCATCAATGTTTTGAGTAATAACAAATGTTTCAAAGTATTCTTCCCACTTGACAAGTTGAATGTGTGCTTGATTTGGAACTGATTCAAGGATTTGTTTTCTACGCAGGTTGTAAAAATCAGACACTAAATTTGCGTCCTTTTTCCAAGCATGAGGCGTCGCCACATCTTCAATGTTGAATTTTTCCCATAAACCTCCACTGTCACGAAAAGTAGCAATTCCACTTTCGGCACTCATACCAGCTCCTGAAAAAACTACTAATTTCTTTTTCAATTGGAAAGATTGTGTTAAATTTACTACTGTTATCAAATTAAAAAACAAAGCAACTATGAAAAAATTATTACTTAGCGCTGCAATTTTGATTGGAATAGGTGGCTTAAATGCCCAAACTCCAGTTGGAACTGTGGTAAACAATTTCACGTTGACTGATATCAATGGAAATTCACATTCTTTATTCGATTATCTTGATGCCGGTAAAACGGTAGTTATCGATGTATCCGCAACGTGGTGTCCTCCATGCTGGAGTTACCACAATACTGGGGCTTTAAACAACTTCTATAATGCTCATGGCCCAAATTCAACGGCTAATGATGCCATGGTATTTTTTATTGAAGGAGATGTTGGAACTAATACGGCCTGCTTGTATGGCTCTACTGGGTGTAATGACCAAACTCAAGGAGATTGGGTTACAGGTGAAAATATGCCAATTATCGACTTAACAACAGCAGCATCATTTGAAAATTCAGGACTAGAGATTCCCTACTATCCTGTTATGTATGTAATTTGTCCGAATAGAACAGTTCTTAAATCAGGAACTGCAGGAGCAATTGGAACCTTGTCTTTACTAAACAGTTATGTTGGTCTTTGTCCTCCGCCGGCAACAGAACCAATTGACCCAGCTCTAATGGGATATACCGGAACAACAACTTCTTGTTCTAGCTTTAACTTAAGCGTAACGCTTCAAAATAACGGAACAACACCGTTAACGAGCGCAACAATTTCTGTAACCGGAATTCCTTCTCCAATAAATTACAACTGGACTGGTAACTTGAATACTTACGCTGTTACGCAGGTAAATCTTGGTACAGTTAATTTAACAAGTTCTGCAACGGCTATCATAACGATTACCTCTACGGACGGCAATACATCTAATTCAACTTTAACGCAGCCTTTATCTTACATTGACCCAACATCCTCTGTTGCCGTAAATACCAATCAAGACTTCAGCAACGCAGCATTTCCTTATGCGAATTGGCAAGTTTTAAATCCCGACAATGATATTACTTGGGAGCATGTAGCAACGTTAGGCGGTATGTTGAAAATCAATACTTATCAATACGGACCGGGGCTTACAGGCGAGCTTGATCATTTTGTAACAAAAGCATTTAATCTTTCGGGTCAGTCAAATCCTTCATTGCTATTCAAAGTAGCCAATAGGGCTTATGACGCAACTTATTACGATAAACTAAGAGTTGGTGTTTCAACAAACTGTGATGGGCCATTCACTCAAGTTTATTCAAAAGAAAATGCTCAATTAGCAACAGGTGCGAATTTATCAAGTGCATTTACCCCAGCATCGGCCAGTGATTTTCGTCAAGAATGCGTGAACCTAAACAGTTATGGCAACTCAGCAGCACTGTTTGTTCGTTTTACCAATGATAATAATTACGGAAATAATATTTATATTGATGATATTTCGATTTCATCTACTTCATGTACAAGCGGTTTGGATGAAGAGGAGCAGGTATCCTTTGAAGTATTTCCGAACCCTGCAACGGACGTGATTAATATTATATTCAATGCGAAAACAGCTGATTACGTTGTTTCTTTGATGGATATTCAAGGAAGAATTGTTTCAACGATGAATTTAAACAATGCTTCTGGTTCTCAAACCTTAGCCTTTGGAACTGAAAATCTAGCAAAAGGAAGTTACATTGTAACTGTTCGTTCGAATGGAATAACGACTACTAAAAATGTAGTAATTAAGTAAGCAAAAAATCGTAGATTATTGAAAGGCTGTGATTTTTCACGGCCTTTTTTTTAATACAGAAGTTTACATAAAGTGAGCTTTATAGTTCGCCGTGAAAAAATTTACAAGTTTGATATATCAAACATGGGTTATCAAATTCACAGAAAGTTGAGTTAGAGTACAAGGAAAGCACGAAAAAGGAGTCAATTTCCTCCTAATCTGTCATCTCTTGCTAAGAAATCAAAGTTTCACCTCACTAATTGGGGTAAAAAACTGTGTTTGAAAATCGAGAAGTCGTTCTTCATCCGTGTTCAGCGCGCTAATCAATACCCTGCATTTGGGGAGGCTTTCTGCCAATCGTGTTAAATTTCCTTTCATCCCAAGGCGCATCAGTTGGTCAGCATCGAGAACAGCGAAGAATTTAATTTTTCCCGTGTTAAAGCCGTTCTGAAAGTATAGTTCTGTGGTGCGTTTAACTGTACCAATAATCACTTCAGTTCCATCGAAAAGGTCATTGCGCTGTTTCAGTTTATTTCCCTTTTCTGTTACCACATCTACAGTCAAATCCAAGTTTTTGGCTAATTCTTTTAAGCAGTCATCTACTATTCGTACTTGATCGTCAGAATTGCACAAAATTAAGGCGCGAGGAGAACCTTCTTCTGCCTTGGGCACAAAAAACGCTAATATTTCAGGGAGTTCCGTTAAATAATCTCCCGGCTGTCCCTTCACCATAACATGGTTTCCTGCTTTTAATAGACTGAGTAATGATAGGCTCATCGCTTTAGCTTCGCGTTGTTGAGGTGTCGTTGACCATCGCGTCTTGTCTTTTTGTCCAAATTCTTTTGGAGTGCTTCATCTAAGTTTATACCTGTCTGATTGGCAAGGCATATAAGCACAAAGAATACATCTGCCAATTCATCTGCTAACTCTTTATCTTTATCGCTCTCTTTTTCACTTTGCTCGCCATAACGTCGTGCCATGATACGAGCCACTTCTCCCACCTCTTCCATCAGTATCGCGGTATTGGTAAGTTCATTGAAATAACGAACCCCCACACCTTTTATCCATTGGTCTACAATTTCTTGTGCCCTTTGAATTGTTAAGTTTTCATTCATACGTCAAATTTACACAAGCCATGTTATTTTAGCACGTCTATTTAAATTCTTTTGCGAAATTTGTTTAACAGAAAGCGATGAAAAAACTACAGAATTTTATCAACGGAGTTTATTGTCCCCCTGCATCAGGAAAGTACTTTGATAATTACGATCCTTCAACCGGTGAAGTTTACAGCCTAATTCCTCACTCAGATTGCGAGGACGTTTCCTGCGCTGTAAGTGCAGCAGAAGCGGCTTATCCTATTTGGAGTGCGATGTCTGTTGAGGAGAGAAGTAGGATTCTCATTCGCTTATCAGTGGGGATTGAAACAAGAATGGAAGAATTTGTCGCCGCGGAAAGCCGAGACAATGGAAAACCATTATCGCTAGCAGCACAAGTAGATATTCCTCGTGCGATCTCCAATTTTCATTTTTTTGCAACGGCCATCCTTCATTTTGCTTCAGAATCGCACTACATGGAGGGAGTCGGAGTGAATTATACCACACGAAAGCCCATTGGAATTGTAGGATGTATTTCTCCTTGGAATTTACCGCTCTACCTTTTCTCATGGAAAATTGCTCCGGCCTTAGCCGCTGGAAACTGTGTGATTGCTAAACCTTCGGAAGTAACCCCTTACACCGCATATCTTTTAGGCAAAGTAGCGCAAGAAGCGGGGATGCCCCAGGGAGTTCTCAATATTCTTCACGGTATGGGCGCACAAGTAGGTGACGCCATTGTAAGGCATCCGAAAATAAAAGCAATCTCGTTTACAGGAGGAACAAAGACTGGAGAATATATTGCTCAAACAGCGGGTCCAATGTTTAAAAAGCTCTCCCTAGAATTAGGGGGAAAAAATGCCAATATCATCTTTGCGGATTGTGATTTTGACGAAATGTTGAGTACCACTATGCGTTCTTCATTTGCAAATCAGGGACAAATTTGCTTATGCGGTTCGAGAATTTTTATAGAACGCCCACTTTATAAGCGATTTAAGCAAGCCTTTGTAGAGAAAGTTAGCCGATTGAAAGTTTCATTTCCTGCTGATCCCGAGGCCAAACTTGGTGCTGTGGTATCAAAACCTCACATGGAGAAAATATTAAGTTATATCGCTTTAGCAAAGGAAGAGGGTGGAACGGTTTTGACGGGTGGTCATCGAGTTTTACTAAAACCACCCTACGAAAACGGTTACTACGTCGCACCAACAATAATAGAAGGATTGGAATACACGTGCCGAACAAATCAAGAAGAGATTTTTGGGCCTGTTGTAACTATTACTCCTTTCGACACAGAGGAGGAGGCACTAAAAATGGCAAACTCGACAGAATACGGGCTTGCTGGGACGGTGTGGACCAGTAACTTAAAAAGGGCACATAGGGTTGCTGATAACCTGCAGGCTGGGATTGTTTGGGTCAACGCCTGGTTAGTAAGGGATTTGCGCACGCCATTTGGAGGTATGAAATCCTCAGGTATTGGAAGAGAAGGAGGTTGGGAAGGGTTGCGTTTTTTTACGGAGGCCAAAAATATATTCATTAAGTCATGAAAATAATTTGTGTATTAATCAGCTGTTTTGCTATTTCTGTTGCATTTGCACAAGAATGGTCCTTGAAAGAACCTTTACTGTTGCGCGTGAAAAAAGACAGTATTCAGACTCTTTATTACCACTTTGGGGATGAATTCAACGGAAACGCTTTAGACCTAAGTAAGTGGCACGACAATTATCCTTGGGGCGGACTTAATACGCGCGATAATTTGGTTTCTTCCCCTGAAATGGTGAGACAAGAAAACGGGTTTTTATGTTTGAGCACTTCAAAAACGGACAGGAAGCTAACAATTCCAGATTGGATGCTCACAGAGGCATACAAGAGAGAAAATGCCCAGCATATTATTGACGGAAACAAAGCACAACTCAACTACCTAACGTCGGCGATTTATTCCAAGGAAGACTTTCGGTATGGGTATTTTGAGGCACGCGTGAAGGCTCCGCAAGAAAAAGGGATATGGCCAGCATTTTGGACTTTTGGGCATAATAATAAAGATGAAATCGATTTTACTGAGCTAAAAGGCGAGCGTTTGGATAATTACCACATTGACATACACCATCCTGATAAAAAAGCAGAGACATATAAAAATATTTTAGGATTTAGGCTTCGCTTCGGCAAATGGATAAAATCTGAATATCCCATCATCGAGCGGTGGGTGACCTTTTCAGGGTATTGGGAGCCCGGGCGAATCGTGTTTTTTATGGATGGTATGCCAACAGGGATTTATGAGGGTGATTTTGCTACCGATCAGAACATTATTCTAAATTCATCAGTAGCAGCAAATGGTCAGGCTTTTAAGCCCGGCCCAGATGCCAATACAATTTTTCCAAACACTTTTTTGGTTGATTACGTGCGCTTATGGAAAACAAACTACGAACCCAATAAAGGAGTTTATGCGGATCGAAACGCATCGGATGAAAAGGAAATGGCAATTATGAATAAGAATGAAAAGCCGCAGAGACTTAACAAAAAGAGGGACTTAAAAAAAGAAGAAGGATTCATTTCGATTCTTCCCACTAAAAATAAAGGAACCGTAGTTCAGGTGACGTTGGCAGGTGTTTCTACCGCTGTTCATATGAGTTTATCACAAATGGGAAACAAAACTTCTTCTGAGTTTTCTCAAACGTTGGTCAATAAAAGTCAATTGGTCAATTTATCGCATTTACCCGCAGGGAATTATCTTTTGCGTTTGGAATACAGCACAAAAGTATGGGAAAAAGCATTAAAAATTAGTCACTAACCAAATCGCTTTCCCATTACTAGCTTAATACCATAAAAGTACTGCCTAAAGTCAAGGTCATCGAACCGCATGGACTTATTGTCAAAGTCGGTAATCAAAAATATAAACCATTGG
>VGMK01000077.1 GCA_016866375.1 Bacteroidota bacterium | reverse complement strand
ACAGAAGTATTGGATTTAACAATTAATCCAACTTCATCAAACACTACGACTGAATCTGCTTGTGATTCTTACACATGGGCAGTGAACGGACAGACATATACTACATCTGGTGTTTACACTGTAACGAATGGCTGTGCAACAGAAGTATTGGATTTAACAATTACCCCATTAAGTGAGAATACAATAACAGAGGTCGCATGTGGTAGTTACATTTGGTCTGTTGATGGTTTGACATATAATGAAACTGGAATTTACACCGTGATTAATGGATGTTCTACAGAAGTTTTGGACCTTACCATAAATCCTGTTCCTACTGCTCCTGAGGTGGTAAATAATGGCAACGAGTTAGTAGCAACTGCAGATCCAAATTATTTGGGTGTTTGGGTAGATTGTATTTCACAACAACCAGTAGGCAATCCGCCTATGCCTGCCCAATATACACCAACAACCACTGGTTTATACACCTATGTATCTCTCGATCCAACTACCTTTTGTTTTACCCCAGGAAATTGCGTTGAATTTGAAGTAGCTGGAATAGATGAAATTGCACTACACATGAATATCTACCCGAATCCAACAAACGCTAATTTCGTAATTGAAACAAGTGTTCCGGGCAACGTAGAAATAAGTGACTTAAATGGAAAGTTATTAAAGTCTTTTCAAACAGAAATTGGAAAAATAAGCGTTAGCATTGACGGATTAACAAATGGTACTTACCTTGTAAACTTTAAATCCATTCAAACAACGGAAACAGTGCGTTTAGTTGTATCAGGTTATTAAATTCCTTATCTATTTTGTAAAAAAAAAGGACCATAAGTGGTCCTTTTTTTTTGTTTGTGATAAATAATACCTCAATGTTTATTATTTTTGTATCCTGTTTATAAAGCAGAATATTTCGTTAGCTACAAGTATTTTTATTGCTTTATCACGTCGGTCCTATAGCTCAGTTGGTTAGAGCACCTGACTCATAATCAGGTGGTCCCTGGTTCGAGCCCAGGTGGGACCACACCTTTAAGCAGTCTTGGACTGCTTTTTTTTAGGGCAATTAGCTCAGTTGGTTTAGAGCACTACCTTGACAGGGTAGGGGTCATTGGTTCGAATCCGATATTGCTCACGATTTATTTGAAAAAATTTATTATTCGCTTTTTAACAGTTAACTTATTTCAAGATCCAGAATGCCAATTAGTACAGCAGATTAAGAGCGAATTAAACGAGTGACCCTTTCGATACGCCAGGAGCATGACCGCTTAAGGTCCAAGTATTCGTGGTTGAAATTTCAAGATCTCATTGGTTTTGGCTTACCTATCGTTAGTACATCCATGATTCTATGCTTTTCTTGGCTTTGGCATATTGAAATAATTTCAACCTGGTTCTTGGTTTTTTTGGTTGCATTTTGGACATCAATTCTACATGAATTAGAACATGATTTAATCCATGGCTAGTAATTTTTAATTATTTTTTCTGTTTCATATCTTCACTCATCATGGCTTGAATTTGCCTAAGCGTTTTCTGCATACCTTCAGCACTTCCATCCAAAAAGATGGTATTTCCTTTTCCGTATTCTGCAAAATTCTTAATGGCTTCTGTCCACATAGAAAATAAGATCACGTTGGTATCTAAATTGGCTTGTTTCATTTCAGCCGCCGCTTCGCTCATTCCTTTCGCAACTTCTTGACGGAACAATGCAACACCTTGTCCACGTAACATTGCAGCTTCTTTCTCTGCCTGAGCTGCGATTTTTATGGCATTGCCTTCTGCCTCAGCAGCTTTAGTTTTGGTGATTAACAAAGCTTGACCTTCATTTTCCGCAGCAGCTTTTAAATTATTGGAAGCAACTACTCTGCTCATACTTTCTATGATGGCTGCATCAAAAGTTATGTCGTTGATTTGTAAATCTAATAGATGATATCCCCATTCTTCAAGGGTATGGTCAATTTGTTCTTTTACATTTTCTACTAATTCGTGTCTAAGCCCAAGAATTTCACTTTGTTTTTGACTCGCAACATATGAACGAATGGAGCCTTCTATCGTGCGAATGAGTGCCTGCATGAGGTCTCTATTACTTATGAATTTGAATGCGACTTTTTTTATTGTTTCTTCATCTTCATTCATCACACTGTACAAGAGCATACTTTTGAAATAGACATTTGCTTGATCAATCGTAACCGCCTGAAATTCCATTTCGATACTTTGGTTTTGAATTGAAATCCTCTTGTGAATTTGCTCAATTAAGGGGATTCTTATTCGCAACCCTGGGTGGGCATTTCTTCTGTATTTTCCGAATAGTGTAATAACAGCGATTGTTCCCTGAGTTACTGTATAGAAGGAGAGTGAAATCAATAAAACAATCACCCCTGAAATAATTAAAATCCCAAAATTCATTATGTTTCAATTTAATTTGTAAATACGTACATTAAGATATTGGCACCCATCTGAAGTGCTGCTTTTCTTTTCTCTGCAGGATCGTTATGTACCTGAAAATCTTCCCAGCCGTCACTTAAATCTGTTTCGTAGGTATATAAACAAATGAGTCTCCCATCATCAATAATACCATAAGCTTGGGGTCTCTTCCCGTTATGTTCATGAATTTTTGGAAGGCCATTAAAACTGTACTTTTGTTTAAATATGGGATGGGTTGCCGGCAATTCTATTAATTGTCTATCCGGAAAAACTTTTTTTAACTCGGCTCGAATGAATTCATCCATTCCGTAGTTATCGTCAATGTGTAAGAAGCCGCCTGCGAGAAGATAGTTCCTTAAATTTTCTATTTCTGCTCTCGAAAATACGACATTTCCGTGTCCAGTCATGTGTACGAATGGGTATCGAAAAATGTCTCTACTGCCAACTTCCACATACGGGACATCTGTAGAAATATTTGTATTCAACTCTTTATTACAAAATTGAACAAGGTTTGGAAGGGCTGTAGGATTTGCATAGTAATCACCTCCTCCGTTATATTTTAGAACAGCAACCTGGAAAGTACCTTGGGTAAAACTTAATTCTGTAAAGCATAAGAAAATTATTATTAGAAAACCTGGCATATTCAAAAATACTACGAATCCATGGATCTAAATTGGTTTTTGTAAATTTTAACGATTCAATACTCACTGATAAGGTAAATTGAGAATATTATAGATATAATTCCAATTATTTTTTGAGAGGTTAATTTTTCGCTAAAGCATATAAATCCAACCAGTGTACTCAAGCATACAATACAAATATTGATTATTGCCACAACATCAGAGTCATTGAGGGGTGCCGTTTCATATGCTTCAAGGAGCAGGTAAATCGAGAAAAAATTTGGTATTCCAAGAAATATACCTGCTATTATATTTTTTAAGCTAATTTTATTTTTTTTAGCTCTCGTCATCAGCGTGAGAAGACCAATAATTCCAGCGATTCCAAAAGCAATAGCGGTGAAAAGCGATGGAGACAGACTTCCTAATAAGTAACGTTGGCTGTAGTTTAGCAACACGTCCAGGACCACACTTCCCGTGAAAATAACAATAAGCATCCAAAATGATTTCCCTTTAGATGTGGTTTCAGTTTTTTCTATTGAAACCAATAGTACGCCAATTGTGGCGAGCACGATACCAATTACTTTGAGTGTTGTAAAGGGTTCTTTGTAAAGGAAGATCATTATTCCCATACTCAGTCCCATACTCATTTTTGCAGCAACAGATGTGGAACCAATCCCATTTTTCAAGGAACTAGTGCCCATTAAAGCAAAAATAGAGATGAAAAGGACGGCACACACAAGAACACTCGGTAGCCAGGTTAATTCACTCAACGCGCTATTATCCCATTCGTTTTTAAAAAAAACGATTCCACACAAGAGCGCTGTGAAATAGTTGAAAACAATTGCTTGAAATGTGTCAATGCGGAATTTACCAAACAGTTTAAACAGAACAAAAATGCATACCGAGGCGAAGATGGAAAGGATTAAAGCAATCATTTTCTGAGAAAAGTGTAAATTCTATCTTTTCCAAAAGGGAATGTCTCATAGGGAAGTTTATTGATAATTGGAGCTTTAATTCCGCTACCAAAGTGGATATTTCCAATAATCACACGTGCTTCATCCCATACATTATCAATGATAAAATACTGCAAGGTACGACTACCGCCTTCCACAAGAACTGACTGAATACCTCGTTTGTGAAGTTCTTTTAATATTACATCGGTGGTGGTTTCAGGAATTTTGACCCATTCAATGTTGCCGATTTTTTCATGTTTAATTCTATTGAAAACTATGGTTTCAGCGTCATCAGAGAAAACATTTTTTACATCGCCAATTGCCAATTGACTGTCAATTACGATACGCGTTGGATTCTTTCCTCTAAAGTTTCGAACGGTTAGAGATGGGTTGTCATTCATGATTGTATTTCTACCCACCAAAATTGCTTGTTCTTCGCTTCTCCATTTATGAACTAAGGATTTTGTTTCTTGTTCGCTAATCCAATTAATTCCGACTTCATCCTGAGAGCGGTGTTTATCCAAATATCCATCAATGGTTTGCGCCCACTTTAAAATTACATAGGGCCGCGATTTCTCGTGGAACGTAAAAAATCTGCGGTTTAGCTGGCGACATTCACTTTCTAAAACATTTTCAACGACTTCGATTCCTGCATTTTGCAACTTTTCGATGCCTCTTCCAGAAACCAAAGAATTACTATCTCGAGTTCCAATTACAACCTTTTGTACTTTGGATTTAATAAGTAAATCGGCACAAGGAGGTGTTTTACCAAAATGAGCACAGGGTTCGAGTGTGATATATACAGTAGCATTTTTCAGTAAGTCAGGGTTTTGGATTTGCTGAATTGCGTTTACTTCAGCATGTGGGCCGCCAAATTCTTGGTGGAAACCTTCCCCAATGATTAATTCTTTGTGAACGATGACACAGCCCACCAAGGGATTTGGGGCTACTTTCCCTGTACCTTGTTTGGCAAGAAATAATGCGCGATGCATGAAGCGTTCGTCCATAAATCAAAGTTAACAGATTAATCGAAAGGTCAGGTTGATACGTGGCCCGCACACATAATTTTCTTTCGGAATTTGATGTTTCCAGTTTGATTGAAGTAACCCACGCATGATGACTAAATCTCCATTTTCAAGATTCAGTGTATGTTTTAATGGTAAATTTTTATGTTTGAGTTGAAATCTTCTTGTAGCCCCAAAACTAAGGGATGCAATAATCGGTTTTGTTCCCAACTCTTTTTCATCGTCAGAATGCCAACCATTTGAATCCTTTTCGTTTCTGTAGAGATTGACCAGTACAGAGTTGAAATTTAGGGAAAAATGCCCTTCAATTTTTGTTTTTAAGGAGAGGAGAACTGGATTAAACGGCATGGTGCAAAGTCGCTTTCCTGAATAGCCGTATGATTTTCCATTTTCAGCGTGAAAACTTTCTAATCTTGGAATTTTTACTTTACTACCAAAAATTACGATGTCTTGTTGTTCAAAAGATAAACAATTCATTAATTCAGAAAAGTAATGATTGGACTCTGTGTCGTTGATGAAGTGCTTCATTAATAGTACTTCACCGGATGAATCATTTATAATTTTTTCCATCAAATATCTTTATGTATTTAATTAGTGAAATATCAATTTATAAGAGTGCCTAAAAAATAAACATTGCTGGTGAGTGTTGCGAGAAATTAATTCATCAAGTTGACCTCTTAATATTATAAACAAATGAAGTATAATCTTGTGCGTACAAAAAACACAATCAAAACTACTTGGAACCCTTGATTTAATATTGGGTCGGTTTTGATCTTCTAAAAATAGCGTCGGAATTCAAGATTTACATGTGTGAAGCTTAAAATTTGGGGTATGAAAAACTTCTGTGCGACCGCATTTATTCGCCCAATTTTAAGAATAATTAGTTAGAACCCACGTTTAAGGTTTCTCTCCTGTAATTAGTTAAAGTTGGTGGGAACCTAATTGCGTATTCTGTCGAATAAGTATTATCTTCACGGAGGGAAATATGTACACGGATAAATAATAATTAATTGCTCATTCAACGGTGATGCCTATCGCTGATGGATCCAAAGTAGAATATGAATTTGAACCTTAAAAAAGCCCTATGTTATTGACTATACTATTATTGATTTTTACTGTAATTGTAATTCCTGTCGTGTGTATTAATTTTGGAACACCACCAACTGAATTTCAAGAATATATCTTATGGCAAGTGTCATATTGGGTTGTAGGAGTGATTGCATATTGCTTTATTGTGGGCGAGATCACCCGAAATAATTCTCAAGTCGATAAGCTCTGGAGCATTGTGCCTGTCTTTTATACCTGGTACATGAGCTATTTGGGAGATTTCACTCCGCGAATGACATTAATGAGTGTTTTGGCAACTATTTGGGGCATTCGCTTGACTTATAATTTTGCACGACGCGGAGCTTATGTTTTAAAATTTTGGGAAGGCGAAGAAGATTACCGTTGGAAAATTTTAAGGGTGCGAAAGGGTTTCAACAATAAATTAGTGTGGGGATTATTTAATTTATTTTTTATCAGCGGATATCAAAATGTGCTCATTTTCCTGTTCACATTACCTATTTTGGTTGATTTAAATTCTGGATCAAGCGGAGCATTGAACTTATACGACGCCATATTATCCATTGTCTTTGTTCTTGCTGTATTGCTTGAGTTTATCGCAGATCAACAACAATATGATTTTCAAACTGAAAAATACAGGAGAATCAACAATAAGGAGCCATTAGGTGAATATGCTCATGGTTTTGTAAATAAGGGCTTGTGGGCAATCGTAAGACACCCGAATTATGCTATGGAGCAATTAATCTGGATTTTATTTTATTTGTTTACAGTCAATGCCACGGGCGAATGGATCAATTGGTCAATGGCTGGTTGTGTACTTTTGGTCATTCTATTTAAAGGCAGCTCTGATTTTTCAGAAGCAATATCGGCAGAAAAGTATCCTGAATACAAGGAATATCAGAGGAAAGTACCACGGTTTATTCCTTTCTTGAAGTGACTATTTTAAAAGGTATTTTGACAATGTGGCGAGGAGAATAAAGGAAATAATCGTTCCAAAAAGAAGAATACCCCAATTGGAGTGACCTCTTTTTCTCCAATAGATATAATTTAATACACCTACAAGAATGCTAATAATTGGAATAGCTATTTGCATTAAACGAGTCTAAACTGCTGAAAATGGTGGGTAAAGTGTTTGGCGTGCAACCTTAACCAACCCGTGTGGTCTAATGGTCCATAGTAGGGGTGAAGAGCAGTTTTTCTAGGTGCTTCATCGTAGGTGGTTTCAAAGTTTATCCAAAGTTCACAAAATTCATCAATTGCAAACTCCATCGATTCATTTCGCAGTGTGTAATTTTCCGGTGCAAAATGCACCTGGATATTTTTTGCTATAGGTTTATCACTCCATAAGAAACTTAGCATTGAAGGTAATTTTTCTTCAGGAATGGCTAACTCATGTTTGTCAATGCCAATAGCCATCTTTATGCTATCGGAAAGATGTTCTACCATCCGTTGAGCAGACATATTTCCCCATTCTGGTGTTGAAGAATCCTCTAATTTATTCAAGCAGGATAGAATCGATTCTAAATGCGGCTCAATGAAAGACATTCTTATTTTCCAATTATAATGTGAAGACTTTTAGGAACAACCTCGATAATTACTTTATTGGAAACAACTGTAGGTTCGCCGTCATAATGTCCAAGCGAATTATTCATTTCAATGGTGGCCGTCTCAAAAGAAATAACTTCACTTACCGCTTCACGCTGTAATTTTCCTTTAAAATAATTTTTCATTACAAAGGGTATTTTCCAAAATGAGAAAGGCTTTAAAATAACAAGCTCAAGTTTTCCATCGGTTGGATCAGATTTTGGAGATACAATAAATCCATTTCCGAATTCAGAGGTATTAGCTACGGTGCACATCAAGCCTGGAATTTTTTTTATTTCGCCATTAGTCTCAATAGTGAAATTGATGGGCTGATATTTAAAAAATTCTTTCGTTGCATGTTTCACATATACCCAGAATCCCCTTTTATTATCTTCATTAAATTTTTTTGCGATGAGTGCATCAAGTCCGAACCCACCAAAACCGAGTAAAGGTGCATTGTTCATTTTTACAGTGTCCATAAGAATGGAGTTGTTTTTATTTATGCACCTCACCGCATCCTTAAGATCCTTTGGTATTTTTAAATGTCTTGCTAAACCATTACCAGAACCAACAGGTAATATGGCTAATTTGATATTTGTTCCAATTAAAGTAGTACCGATATCATGCACCGAACCATCTCCGCCAACAGCACATACTATGTCAACCTTATTTCGAACAGCCTCTTTTCCTATTTCGGAGCCATGACCTTTAAATTTAGTATACTTTATTTCGTAGTCGAAGATTTTTGAATCTAATTGTGAGGAAATTATTGCCGGAACTGTATCTTTAGAGCTAGTTCCCGAAATGGGGTTAATTACGAACCAGACTTTTTTTTTTGAAAGATTCACCGTTGAATGAATATTGTCAAATATAGAAATAAATGATGACATTTTAATTATTAAGCTTATCTTAAAAGATTATTTTTGTA
>VGMK01000076.1 GCA_016866375.1 Bacteroidota bacterium | reverse complement strand
AATATTTGGAATTTTAACTGCTTATGTTTCTTTTCGATTGATTACCTCGGGATATCAAGAAATTTCAAATGACGACGCATGACTTAATTGAAATATTACGTTGTGAAGCGCGCGAGTTGGCATGCTTAGTTAAAGAGTGGCGTGAATATTTACACCAAAATCCTGAACCTTCATTCAAAGAATTCAAAACCATGGAATTTGTTGCTGAAAAACTCTCAGCTTACAAAATACCTCACCAAAAGGGATTCTGCGGAACAGGTGTCGTTGGTCACATCAAAGCGCTAGTTTCCAATGGAACAATTGGCCTGAGAGCTGATCTCGACGCGTTGCCTATATTAGAGAGAAATGATGTGCATTATAAGTCTCAAAATGAAGGATGGATGCATGCTTGTGGTCATGACGTTCATACAGCTATTTTGTTGGGAGCTGCCGTGATTCTTCAAAAACACCGTGCCAAGTTAAAGAACGATGTAAAACTCATATTTCAACCAGGTGAAGAAATGCATCCCGGTGGAGCAAGCCTAATGATCAATGATGGCGTTTTAGAAAATCCAAGGGTTGAGGCCATGTTCGCCCTGCATGTGTACCCCGAACTTGAATCAGGACAAGTTGGCATTAAATCGGGCTTATATATGGCTTCGAGTGATGAAATTCTTATTGAAATTTCTGGTAAAGCCGGACATGCTGCCTTACCTGAAAGATGCGTAAATCCATTATTTATGGGTTCTGAATTAATATTAGCTTTATCGGAATTTATCCAAAAGGAATCACCTAAGAATGTCCCAACGCTTATTAATTTCGGAAGATTTGAAGCTTTGGGGAGTACAAATGTAATACCGGAGCATGCAACAATTAAGGGTACATTCCGAACGATGGATAGCCATTGGCGAGAAACTGCATTTGAGCAAATGGAGAAAATAGCCTTTGATTTAGGTTTGAAATATTCAGGAAGTATTGAGCTTAAGCGATCAAAAGGTTATCCGAACTTAGAAAATGACCCCGTATTAACTGAAGTACTTTGGAAGATTTTTCAGACAGCATTGGGAGAAGAAAATGTCAAGGAACTCAATTTTAGAATGACCGCAGAGGATTTCGCATTCTATGCGTCCGTGATACCAAGTTGTTTTTTTCGCCTCGGTGTCGGAAATAAAAAAGAGGGAATTGTTCATGCTGTGCATCACCCTAATTTTGACATAGATTCAAGCTCGCTTGAGACGGGAGTTTTTTCAATGGTATTAATTCCTTTTTTGTATGAAAGGGATTAGCACTATTTTAATTGTACTCTTATTTTTTTCATGTGCAAAAATAGGCGAAAAAAAAATTTTGGGTTACTGGATTGCTGAATCTGTGAAGATTCAGGATGGTGCAGGCTTTATTTACTACGATTCAGTTTTCGAACCGAATAAAAATAGCCTATGGTTTTCAGAGGATTCAATTCATGCTCATTTGGAATTTGAATTTATGCCTTTGGGAAGTAATTTTTATGTTATTGATTCTCTCGAGATTGCTACAAAATGGGAAAAAACTGAGGATTTAATTATGCTTGAAAATGAAAATTATTCCTTAAAAATTGAATTTCATTCAAATGAAGAGCTTGTTTTAAGTTATTACGATAATTCTAATTACCGATTAAAGACCTTTTTCTTACGAAAAAACTAGTCTAGAAGATATTTCTTATATTAACATTTGTTTGGCTTTTCACATTGTGATTTATTCGGGTTGAAACTTTACTCATTCTGTTGTGAACATTTTTAAAGAGTAAAACGACTGAAAGCCTACTTGGGATTAAAGAAATCCAAGTTCTAATTTGGCTTCTTCACTCATCATATCTTTACTCCATGGCGGATCGAAAACAATGTGAACCTTTGCATCATTAACCTCTTCAATGGATTTTACCTTTTCTTCAACCTCCTTCGGAAGTGTGTCAGCCACAGGACAATTTGGAGATGTTAAGGTCATATCAATTGCCACATCATTCGTTTGATTTATGCGAACTTCATAGATTAGGCCTAATTCGTAAATATCAACAGGAATCTCAGGATCATAAATTGATTTTAACATATTTACGATTTTATTTTCAAGATCCATATTCATGCTTTGCATTGTTTCAAAGCCTCATTTTTAAGGCGTTTTATCATACCATTTAATCCATTTGAACGCGTTGGAGATAGATGTTCTTCTAGTCCAATTTTATGGACTACAGCAAAGTCGTATGCCACTAGGTCTTGGGGCTGAATTTTATTCACTAATCGAATTAAAAGGGCAATTATTCCTTTGGTAATAATGGCATCTGCGCTTGCATGAAATTCGATTAATCGGTAATCTCCTGATGTCTTCAACCATACTCGTGATTGACACCCCTCAATTAATAATTCGTCAGATTTTTCGCTTTCAGGAAGCAGGGGTAATTCTTTTCCCAGTTCAATGATGTATTCGTACTTTTCCATCCAATTGTCAAACAATTCAAACTCCGCAACGATTTCCTCTTCTCTTTGCTTAATCATTTCCATTACTTCAACATATTTAGACTCTTTTCGAGTGCTTCAACAAAGGTATCGATTTCCTGTATGGTATTGTAAAATGCGAAAGAGGCCCGCACAGTGCCTGAAATTTTATAGAAATCCATGAGTGGTTGCGTGCAGTGATGCCCTGTACGTACTGCAATTCCTTGTTTATCAAGAAGAGTACCGATATCAAAGGGATGAATGTTTTTGAATGCAAATGAAACTACACTGGTTTTATCCTTTGCTTCACCAATTATCCTCAAGCCTTCGAAAGTATCCAAGATATCTTCCGCATACTTGGCTAAGGAACGCTCGTGTTTCTCAGCAGCATCGAAATCAATTGATTCTAAATATTCAAATGCCTTTCCTAGACAAATACCACCTGCAACATGAGGTGTACCGGCCTCGAATTTGAACGGGAGTTCATTGTACGTGGTACGTTCGAAAGTTACCTTTGAAATCATATCCCCACCGCCTTGATACGGAGGCATAGCATCGAGTAAACTTTCTTTACCATACAAAACTCCAATACCTGTTGGTCCAAAAACTTTGTGACTTGAAAAAACATAAAAATCACAATCCAGTGCTTTCACATCAATTTTTAGGTGTTGAATACTCTGCGCACCGTCTACCAGAACTTTCGCTCCCACGGCATGGGCTTTTGAAACTATCTCTTTTATAGGATTGATCGTTCCTAGCGTATTGGAAATGTGAGTTATTGCGACGAGCTTTGTCTTTTTTGTCAACATTTGTTCAAATGTCTCCATAAGCAACTCACCTCTTTCGTTTATAGGGGCCACACGCAGGGTCAGCCCTTTTCGCATACATAGCATCTGCCAAGGAACGATATTGGAATGATGCTCCATCGCTGAAATAATAATTTCATCCCCGGTTTTTAATAATTCTCCAAAAGAATTGGCAACGAGATTGATGCCATCTGTTGTTCCTTTTGTGAAAATTACCTCATCGCTTTTCCTTGCGTTGATAAAACGTTGTATTCGTTTCCTCGACTCCTCATATTCTGTTGTCGCTTTTTGGCTCATGAAGTGAACGCCCCGATGAATATTAGCATTCTCTTTTGAATAAAATTTATTTATAGCATCTAGGACGAGTTGGGGTTTTTGTGACGTAGCACCGTTGTCAAAATAAATTAAGTTCTTTCCGTAAACTTGCTGCCTCAAGGCGGGGAACTGTTCTCTTATTTCCCTAACGATGAAAGTTTTTTTTGAAGTATCACTCATAGCACACAAAATTTTGGAGAATTTACCATCCTGTAATGTAACAAATATATCCTACTTTGGTTGCAGTTCAATGTATGGAATTAATAACTCTTCCATTGAAATTCCTCCATGTTGAAAAGTATTGTTGTACAAATTCACAAAATGATTGAAATTATTTGGATAAACGAAAAAGTCTTGTTCGCGACAGAAAACAAATTCGGCGGATAATTTAATGGTTGGAAGGTGAGCATCTTTAGGTTGCTTTATTGAATATACTTCCTTTGAATTGTAATTCATACCTCGTGCAGTTTTGTAGCGTAAATTTGAATTTAAGTTGCGATCACCAATAATTTTCACTGGATTATTGACTTTTATTGTTCCGTGGTCAGTGGTAATTATTAAATGATGTTTTGCATCGGCCGCTTTTTTTATGATATCATAAAGGGGAGAGTGTTCTAACCAAGAAACAGTTATGGACCTGTAAGCTGCCTCATTTTCAGCGAGTTCTCTAATAACTTCCATTTCACTTCGCGCGTGTGAGAGCATATCTACAAAATTGTAAACTATAAAATTTACGTCTTGGTCTTTAATTTGGTGAAAACTTTCGGCAAATTTTTTTCCAGATTCAAAATTGGTAATTTTCGTATAGGTCCATCTGCAATCTTTGCCAAGTCTTTTCAGATTTGCCTCCAAGAACTCCTTTTCGTGAAGGTTTTTTCCTCCTTCATCTTCCTCATTTTTCCAAAGTGTTGGGAATCTCTTTTCCATTTCTGCAGGTAATAATCCGGAAAAAAAAGCATTGCGTGCATAATGTGTAGCTGTCGGAAGAATTGAGTAAACAATTTCCTCAGTTTGTTTCGAATAATACTCTGCCAGTAGGGGTTCAATAACTTTCCATTGATCAAATCGTAAATTATCAATTACCAATACGGTAAGTTTTTCTTTCCCTATTTTAGGTGATATTTTCTCTTTAATAACTTGGTGAATCATAAGGGGAGTAGCATTTCCTGACATCCATTCAAGGTAATTATCCTGAATAAAGTCAGCAAAGACATGATTGGCCTCTTTTTTTTGCATCTCTAAAATCTCGCTCATCGCCTGCTCCTTACTTTTATCCAGTTCTAATTCCCAAAATATAAGTTTCTTGTATAGTTCTATCCATTCTTTGGAATTCAAGCGATTGTTAAACATCAGTCCTAATTGACGAAATTCTTGTTGGTAATTCAAACTTGTCTTTTCTTTGACTAATTTTCCTTGGTCTAATAATCGTTTTACGCTCAATAAGATCTGATTTGGATTTACCGGTTTGATTAAGTAATCCGCAATTTTACTTCCGATGGCCTCCTCCATAATGTGTTCTTCTTCGCTTTTCGTTATCATTACCACGGGGATTAATGGATAGAGTTCTTTAATTCTAGAAAGAGTTTCTATACCTGATAAACCGGGCATATTTTCATCAAGGAAAATAATGTCATAAGTTGAATCTTTTATTTTATCAAGAGCATCTCTACCATTTGTTACTGGGTCCACGTGATACCCTTTCTGTTCAAGAAAGAGTAAATGGGGTTTTAATAGTTCTATTTCGTCATCTGCCCAAAGAATTTTTACCTGCATTAATTTTATTTTTAATAGATTTGGTTCTAATTTTAAAGTTACTCAATTGCGCCCGAATTTAATTCGCAACAATAAAAAGAAAATCATTAACGATCCGGTTTATGGTTTTATTACGATACCTGACGAATTAATTTTTGATGTAATTGAACATCCTTATCTACAGCGCCTCAGGCGTATCATGCAATTGGGTCTCAGTCATTTGGTGTATCCAGGTGCCATCCATACACGCTTTAATCATGTTTTAGGAGCAATGCACCTCATGAGTCATGCTATTCAAGGCATTCGGCGCAAAGGCCACGAAATTACGTTGGAAGAGGAGCGGGCAGCCTTGTTAGCAATTTTATTGCATGACATTGGTCACGGTCCTTTTAGTCATGCATTGGAATACGACATTGTGAATGGAGTGAGTCATGAGAAAATTAGCGGGTTTTTTATACAAAAGTTGTCAGAGGAATTCGGAGACGACATGAAGCGGGCACTTTTAATATTTCAAAACACTTATGGTAAACCTTTTTTACACCAGTTGGTATCCAGTCAATTGGACATGGATCGATTGGACTATTTGAACCGGGATAGTTTTTATTCCGGCGTTAGTGAGGGAATTATAGGGGCTGATCGTCTGATCGAAATGCTGAATGTTCATAATGGAAGTTTAGTTTTGGAGGAGAAAGGAATTTATTCAATAGAAAAATTTATTGTAGCAAGAAGATTGATGTATTGGCAAGTTTATTTGCATAAAACAGTAGTTTCGGGAGAATTTATGTTGATTCATGCTTTAAGGAGAGCAAAAGAACTTTCGTTGAAGGGTGTTACTCTTTTTGCCAGCCCAGCACTTGCTTTTTTTCTCACAAAAGAAATTCAAGAAACTGATTTTATTCGAAATCCAGAGGTGCTTATGCACTTTGCCGATTTGGATGACTATGATATTCTTGGGGCTATCAAGGTATGGCAATACCATGACGATAAAATATTGTCAATGTTATCCTCCGCAATTGTACATCGAAAACTATTTAAAATTGAAATATCAAGAGAACCGTTTAGTGAGGATCGGCTAAATTCAGAGAAGGAAATCGTAAAATCATTGCTCAAGCTTAACGGGGATCAGGTTAATTATTTTGTTTATTCAGACATCTTAACGAATAAAGCCTATAATCAACACAGACAGAACATTAACATATTGATGAAGAGTGGTGAAATTGTAGATTTATTAGAAGCTTCAGACAACCTAAATATTTCTGCCTTGGCTCAACCGGTAGAAAAATACTTTATTTGTTATCCTGTTGCTTGATTTTTTTTGAATTATTAATTTTGGTTTGAATTGTTTTATTTAAAACTACAGAGGTTGGGATGGTTATTAAAGCTCCTTCGTTTGTTTTAATGTACAAGAAAAAAAACGAAACATCCTGTAATTCACCTTCTACGTCAAATTCTTTATCCATCACGCGGATGTAGTTTCCAATCTTAAGGGGGTGGTTAAAAAATAATATTAAACTCGCCGTTATATTACTCAAGATTGACCATTGAGCGAAAAAAGCAATTCCTAAAACTGTCGCAACGGAAGTCAGAAAAACTATTAGATCTGTTCTATCAATATTCCAAATCGCAGCCAGGACTGTCGTCAAGGTTAACATCAAAAATAAGTTGATGATTCTATGCGTGATTCGCTTTCGTTTCGTGTCGAAATCAATCCTCAGTAGAATGTTATTGACAGCTCTATTGGCACCTAATTTTATTATTATTAAAATTAATACGACCACAAACGATTTTATAAATAGTAGTTCTATTTCTGTCATTCTTTCATTAGTTTTGCGCGATTCCAATAAGCATCCATTTCACTGAGCGATAATTCGTGAATGATTTTTCCGTCCAAGCGAATACCTTCCTCCATTAATTGAAATCTCGACATAAATTTTTTATTGGTAATGGCGAGTGCACTTTCAGGTGAAACACCAATGTATCGCGCATAATTCACCAAAGAAAATAAAACATCTCCAAATTCCTCCTCTATTTTTTTTTGGTTGGGCTTGAATTGACAAATTTCAGACTTTAATTCATCAATCTCCTCCTCTACTTTTTTCCAAGCGTCTTCCTTTTTTTTCCATTCAAATCCAATCCCTTTCACTTTTTCTTGAATTCGGGTGGCCTTTACTAAAGCGGGTAAACTATTCGGAACCCCTTCTAATATTGAAATTTTCCCTTCCTTTAATTTCAATTTTTCCCAATTTGCTTTCACTTCATCCTCACCAGCTACTTCGGTGTCTCCGTAAATATGCGGATGTCGTTGGATTAATTTGTCACAGATTGTATTCAAGACCGATGTGATATCAAACGCACCTTGCTCAGAACCTAATTTAGAATAAAAAACGAGGTGTAAAAATAAATCCCCCAATTCTCCTTTTATAGCTTCTAAATCTCCATCACTTATCGCATCGGCAAGTTCGTACGTTTCCTCTATGGTAAGATTTCGAAGAGACTCAAATGTTTGTTTCATATCCCAAGGGCATTTGGCTCGGAGTTCATCCATGACTTTTAATAAGCGCTCAAACGCAATTAATCTTTCATCCATTATTCTGCAAAATTAACGCAATTCTAATTGCACTTTCATTAACTTTGTTAGGATGTGTAAAAAAGATTTTACGGGTTCGATTTTTTGCCTTTTGTTCTTTATTTTTTCATTTGCAATCCAGGGTCAAAAACCCAACGTTGGCATTGATTTTCGCTATAAAGTAGGATTTCTTTCAATTCATCACGCATCAATGACCCATCTGCCAAAGACCCTCGCTCAAGCTGTTGAACTTTCTTATTTTCAACATACAAAGGGAAAGCACGGGTATCAGAAAGCATACGATTACCCTACATTTGGTGCCACACTTTTCCATGGTTCGGTGGGTAATACTGAACTACTCGGTCGCTACACCGGAATTTATGGGTTTTCAGAATTGCCAATCATAAAATATAAGTCTTTTGAAACAAATCTCAAGTTAGCCACGGGTTTTGCTTACTCCACGAAGTGTTTTCAAAACTCTCCTCAAAATATTGCAATTGGCTCTTATATTAATGGCATTATTTGTATCGGAGTTAAATCCCTATTCAGGGTAAAAAATCAACATTTAAGTTTGGGAATTGATATGACTCACTTTAGTAATGCGGCTGTTAAGCTCCCAAATTATGGAATCAATATACCCTATTTTTCTATAGGATATGGAAGAAATCTTCCTCAAAAAAAACTTGTGGATACAATGAATCTAAATCAACCGGTCTTCAATAGAAATCAATGGTTAATAACCACAATGGGTATTTATGGCAGTAAAGAATACAACGATATTGGAG